>PCWT01000001.1:0-5944 GCA_002796245.1 Gammaproteobacteria bacterium CG11_big_fil_rev_8_21_14_0_20_46_22
TTCAAATGCCTAAAAGTGTAACCTATGTCTCCGGTATAAAGTGTTACCTATGTCTCAAGTCGTACATCAAATACTTACACTAACAATAAAAAATTACATTACTATGAAGATAAAAATCAGCCACATCGACCACGTCGTCATGACTATCAAAGACGTTGAGGCCACTTGTCGCTTCTATTTAGATATTTTAGACATTCCTTCAATTACTTATAAAAAAACAAGAAAGTCTTTATGGCTCGGTACACAGAAAATCAACCTGCATCCTCATGGTGGTGAATACACGCCCCACGCCAATGTAAGCTCACCGGGTACACTAGATTTATGTTTTATTACTGAAAACACGATCGATGAAGTTATTGCTCACTTAAATACTCACAATATCCCTATCGAAGAAGGCCCCGTTGAAACCAATGGCGCACGAGGCAAAATGTGCTCAGTCTATTTTCGTGATCCAGATCTCAACCTGATTGAAATTGCACGGTATACGCACATTAACAAATAGCACTACGTTGGCGCGTCATACCTCAAGCCATCAGCTCTCACATTGTGTCTTTCGAGACTACTTTCGTTCACCCTATGCGTCTCGGGTTTCGGCTCGACAGTTTCGCTGTCTACGCTTCGCTGATTTCGTTACCTACGTCAGCGCAAGACTCGCTATACAGCGGAATCGGTTCTCCTTCTGCAATGGGACTTTCATCCATAAGATTTGCCAGACTTCGTCTTGGCGCACGAGTAGTTACAGTATTTGTTTTTATTTAATTTGAATCAAACGTACGCTGTACGTCACGAGGGACATTGGCATGTCCCTCGTGACGTACAGGCGAATTTAGTTTTTTAAATTAAGCAGTTTTCTTAAATTCACTAGGGAAGGCGAGCTTATTTTGCGTAGCTTGAAACCTAGAAGGAAAAAATACAGCCAAATCACCTGTTAACGTTAACGGATTGGCTATATAAGCATAATCACCAAAAGGGTTGATATTAGCACTGTCATCCACATACTGGGCATAAATGTTGTAAGTAGCACAGTTCACCGGAATCCCGTAAGAATGCCCTGGCGCAATGCTAGGGGTATCTAACTGATATTTACCATCTGTACTCACAACATTAAAAACAACATCTTTTTGCGCAGTGCTATCCACGTGAACATCTAGTTCGCAAGCAAAAGCATTCGTTCCAATAAGAAATATAATTGACACGATGGATAGCTTCATAAAATTTTTCATCAATCTTCTCCCTAAAATTTAGATACTAATTCTTTCGCTGATCTACCAACCTAGTTTTTTATCTTCTTGCTGTGCAGCTTGTTGCTGAGCATCAACTTGTCTCGCAAGAGTAATTGCTGATAATACATCACTATTAAGATCATCACACCCTCTAAAGCCTAAATCCATCCCATACAACGCCTCTCTACGCGCATGCCCCGCTTGACAAGCTTGTTGGTAAACATGCGCTAGATTCATACAAGTTTGGTTTTTCATAGGATTTTTATTTGCTTTAGCAAGTTTGTAACAAATCTTAGCAGCTTCTACAAATTTTTGCTTACTTTGCTTTATTTCTTTCTCAGTAATCGTTGAATGACAAGCAACTAATATGAGAGTCAGAAATAAAATCCCGATTAACTGAAGGACACGTATCATAACCTTAAAATCCTTTTGCAATAATATGCAGGGTATCTTATCAGGATAAATAAGTTTGTTCAATTTAAAGCCGCCAAACTGTACAAAACTTAGCAAAGAACCACAAATAATTAACTCTCTTAATTGCTTATCATGCAACATCTTCTACCAACCTAAGCTTCTGCTGTTTCTAGCTCAATAGGCGTATCAACGCTTCGATAATACTGTTTTCCAATCGCTTTCATCACTAAAGAAGCAATCGTAATATAAACCGTTAAGATTACGATATTCATACCAATATTGGCAAACACCAGGTGCCAGACTTGGTTAGGATAAATCTTCTCAAAAGCGAAGTAGTCAGTTGGCAACCCATGTCCAATCACGACAATAGCCGTTGAAATAAACGAGGCGATAAAAAACTTTTTAATATGCTTTTGCATAACGGCATAAAGTAACACCTCAACAATACCGGCAATGATTGAACCAATAATGCCCGCCCAAAACATGCGTGGAATGGGTATAATAACAATATTATAAGCCTGCAAGTGAGTAAAGCTCGCTGGGTGCGGCATCGAATTAACCAAGTATAAAGCATAAGAATAAAGGAAATCACAAAAATGAAAAATCACAATCATGACGATCACTAAGTATTTACCCAGTAATCGCGTCAACATATCCAACATAGGGTACAAGCCAGAGTACAACATCACAGAACCACTGATAGTAATTCCGAATACTGAAATTAGTCGAAAAGCCAGTGGATCACACGCCAAAGAAAAAGTGATATAAATAACACTAATGGTTAATAGGATTAAAAACTTTCTGTTGCTCACATTGATCTCCTAAGCTACTACGATAAATTCTTGCTAAAACTGCAAGTTGCTCCGAACATTTTATTTTTGGCTATTCAGTTTCCAGTTTCTTCAGGCTTGTCACCAATGTCAGAATGCCCTTCTTCACACTCCCATTGAATGCCGTATTGATCAATAAAATAAAAATAACGAATGCCGCCAATAATATCACAAACAGCTTGCTTTTCTCGGACGCTGTTTTCTTTCTGTTCGTCATAGAATTTGAACTCATCTGGAGTTATTGCACTAATCTTATAAGGTTTATAATCTGGATGATCAGAAATCAACTTAACTTCCTGTGTTTTAATAAAGTTGAATGCATCATCAATGTCTGTCACTTGCAAGCAAACATGTCGCGGACCGCCAACATCATTAGTTTTTCGATAGTGTATCGTTTGATCACCTTTAGGATAATGATATTCCATCAGCTCAATGAAAAAATTAGCACCCCTTACATGAAGAAATCCGATAGAGACTTCAACTGCCTCTGGTTTATCCATAAACCCTGCAGATTTTGAAAACCCGACATTTCTAAAATGTGGAAACAGTTGCTGAGGTGTTGCGCCAAGCAAGTTTTCATAATAAGTCATGGCTTTCTCAATATTATCAACAACAATGTTAATATGTCCCAGCCCGTGTATCTTTAGCATTTCATTAGTCCTCTCTTAATAAACATTACCTGTGCTTTTGGTGTATTTAATTTTCTGACTGCTCATCTAACCTCCATTGACCGCTTCACTGCCCATTGTATCGCAGGATGTGTCATGATTTTCTCTGCAAACGCTTTGTCATCCGTAATCAGTTCAGGGGTTATTTTACCCGCTGTTCTAATGGCTTGAATAAAAGCTTGTTCCTTGTCTTGCAAAGGCAAAATGGCTGACAATGCTTGTTGAAGCTCCGTCACCATACTGGTCGCCCATTGCTTTAATTGGGGTAAAGTTCTAGCTAACGACTGTTGATGCATGACGGGAAGTAAGCGATTTTTCAAATCTGTTAGATTATAGGTCACTGTTTCGGCTGCCAATGAATCTAAGTCAATCGTTGTCATGGCCAAATAAACAATAAAAGCTTCCCTTAATTTTTTTGTGTTTAAGTCTGTTTTTGTCAGTAAGTAATGGGCGTCAAATAAATCTCGACTAACCGATCGACTAAATAGGGCTGATAATTTTCCTGCAGCTAATTCGTGAATGTCTAATATGGGTGCTTGCCAATGCGCGTGGCTTTCGAGTTTTGGCGAACAATCTACTATTGGATACAGTGGTTGCCGATACATAAAATTGAGATCAATCTCTAACGCACCTCGTTGACCCAGCACGCTATTATAAAACCACACCATTTTGCCACCGGCGTGATAGATGGGTGAACGATGACGTTCAAATTGGTTCTGAATCAAAATTTGGTGAACAGCATCCACAATCACAGGCTTTTCAGTCAGCATGGTTTCGCGATCAATCGCACCTATGTAATTTAAATCAATATCAACTGATAGTCTTGGCAAGTGTTCAAAGTGAAACAAATTTAATGCTGTGCCACCTTTTAATACTAAGCGTTCTTTCAAATAAGGCACAGACAGTATTTGCTGAAAGATATCCAGCAAACGATACACTTTTTCCAACATTTCTGGCTTATAACCCGCTGTTCTGGCTTCTTTTAGTAGTTGCTCTTTAGAGGTCAGCATGAGGTTCTTCCCATGATTGATGAATAACGGATACCGGCAGCAAAATATTCCAAGGTTTTACTAATTGAAATTTTTCTCTCGTCTTTTTGGAGGCATATTGCGGTATTTTAGGAACCGCTTTTAATAAGGGTTTTAATTGATTCTCACGCACAGCAAATGCGCCCTGACGCTGACTTAAAAAATAACCCACCGTCGCATTTAAGCGTGCGTTATCTAACAGCAAGCAGTACTCAACCACTTCATCAACCTTTAAAACCGCGAAATTATTAAGAGAGCGACACACCTCTTCCCAACCACCACACAGTTCAATGCGATCTAATACATCCACGAAGGTGCGTGCTGGGTTTGTCACTTTTAGCATGACTCCTTGTCGATCAACGTTATCAATATGCGCCAGTGTCTTTTGTTTCTTTTGCAGTGCCGTGGGTACTGCCACTGATTGAAACCAGCGCTCTTGGAATCCAAAGGACTTGCTTTTCTGTTCAGTCACGTAGGTAAACTGCCCAAACGTTGAATAAGCCAATCCCATCAGTTCAAGTGCCGTATGGTAACCCAATACCGCATCTTCTGTAGCCTTCCCAGCCACAAGATAAGGATCAACTGTCAACGTCTCTGGTGATTGGTTCGGTGGTACTACGGCGTACAGCTTACGTCGAATCAATTTAATTTGCCCGACCTTCACATAATAGCGTAATGCCGTATTGACTGAAATCGGCTTGATTTCTCCTAATGAAGCTTTCCAAGCAGCAAACTCCTCATGCCGAAAAACAGGATGTTCATAAAAGAACCGATCGGCTTTCATTGTTTATTTACCTCCAATATTGGCACTAATATAGCTATTAAGGGAGATAAAATCAATATAAATGCGCTCATATGTCAAACCAAAATTAAAATGTCCGGTGTTTCTCCAAAATTAAAATGTCCGCTTTTACTCCTCAGTCAAGGGCACTTATCCACAAGTCCACAAGTGCCCGGGTGCTCCAATTTCACACCGGGCAAGCTTGTGGACCCTGTGGGTAAGTGCCCGGATTGTTGAGACGTTTTTTCTTTCTTGGATTTAAGCCACTCAGGGTTAAATTTCCCCCAGGGTGTTTTATGCCGGTTTAAGGTGGAATGCTTGGACAGAACAGTGCCGCTAGCCGTTTTCTTCGGCTTTTGCTTCCGCACTGTCGTTGCCGGTTTAGTGTCAATCCGTATGGCTTTTAGCCGAACTTTTTTGTGCCACACGGAGAGTGAATGATCGAGATGACGCCTCACCGTCATAGTTTGCTTAGGACGTACACAAGCCTTTTTTTCTAGTTGGTAAAATTGATTTTCATAGCGTATCGTCCAGTCATTGTTAACTTGCCTTGTCTCTTCCCAACAAAAAATCTGATCAAGATCCTCACCGCCTAATAACGGTACATGGCCATCTTCCGAATCCGCCGGTGCTTTGGCAAATTTTGCATTAAGTTGATTCACAAAGCCGCCGCTTAACAGCGCATTCGCCTCTTCTATTCTCTGAATCCCTTTCAGTTTTAACGCTTTAACTAAACGATCTTGATAAACCCCATGACTTCGTTCAACTCGCCCTTTGGCTTGAGGCGAGTAGGCCTTGATGATCTCAATCCCTAACTTCTTGCACGCCTTTGAAAAATGCGTTAACCAGTCGGGCTCAACCAGTAAAGCCTCATCATCCTGTTTGAGTGCCTTGGGTGAAATATATAAACTTTTTAGATCAACGTAGATGGCCTGTGGAATGCCTGCCTCACTAATCCACCACTTCAGTAAGGCAAAAGCCGCACGGGTGGTTTCGCCTG
>PCWT01000001.1:6015-6172 GCA_002796245.1 Gammaproteobacteria bacterium CG11_big_fil_rev_8_21_14_0_20_46_22
TCGACCCATCCAGCTGCAATAATTCCCCGTAACGAAACCGACGCTCCCGCCGTTTTCGATGCGCTTTACGCTTTCTTCTGGGTAACCATAACCCTTCAGCTTTTAGCCATAATCTGAGCGTTTCTGCGTGCACATTAAGTTGATGCTCTTCCCATAA
>PCWT01000001.1:6194-6358 GCA_002796245.1 Gammaproteobacteria bacterium CG11_big_fil_rev_8_21_14_0_20_46_22
TAAGGTGCTTTCTTTCACTTTAGGCGAGCAGGCTCGACCTGACGGCTTACCTCGACTCTTATTCAACAACCCAGCATCACCTGCTTGCTTATATCGCGCAAAAATCCGCCGAAACTGACGCTCACTAACCCCTAATCGGCGACTGGCTTCCTTTTTTCGAAGGT
>PCWT01000002.1:0-1299 GCA_002796245.1 Gammaproteobacteria bacterium CG11_big_fil_rev_8_21_14_0_20_46_22
TGCAAAACTTCCAAAAAGATAAAAAAGACCGTCAGGTCTGTCATATCCCGACCCATTCGGGTCGGTTTTGGTTTGTATCGAAGAGAAATATGATACTCCTCTTGTCTTCGGATACACTGCGCCCTTGGTATGATTTCACATGGGACGGAGCCGTGCTCCGGTGATGATTCGTACGCTTGTTTTGATATTGTGCGCGATGGCTGCCATGGCGGTTTGAAAGGTATACTTTTTGAGTCCAAGATACCGGCAACGACGCAGGGAGTGGTTCTCTTTCAGATCGCCGTTGGTTCGTTCAATGACGTATCTGAGTTTGCGTATGGTTCTTCGGTTTGAGTCTTGTTCGTATGCGGTCCATCTGTCTTTGAATGCTCCGGTGGTGGTCATATCCTTAGGCAGGCAAAAGGCGGTGAGGATACCGGTGTGCTTTTCCAGGAGATTGATCCATACGGCAGAGCCGTATCCTTTGTCGGCGGTCAGGATATCAATGTCCCTGCGCTGCACATTTGTGATGATACGATGAATGAGCGAATCGCCACCATCAATATCAGCGGTGTTCCCGGGAGTGCTGTGGTATGCCGTGATGAGTCCATGATTCGTTTCGGTGAGAAGATGTGCTTTGTATCCATAGAATGCCTTGACCACGTCCACCGGCTTCCCGCTTGGCGTCACCTTGGTCTCATGCCCTTTCACACCCCACGTGGCATCGTTGTCCCGTGGTGAGGAGTCGAAATGTTTCACGTTTGTACCGTCTTTGTACGTATCCACATCCGCAACCGTGTGGGTGGCGTCCAATGCGGCAATGGCGCTGAACACAACGCCCTTGTCTTTGGCTTGCGCGATGATGGTGTGGAACATATCTCGGAAAAACTCGGTTCCTTTTTCAGACAGCACCTCACCTCGGAATCGGGAGACCGATGAGTGATCCGGCGCCTTGCCGTCGATGGGGAGACGCAGAAAGTATTTGATCAAAAGATTGTTTGTGGCCGCAAACTCGACATCTCTGTCCGACTGGTCGAACAAAAACGAAAGGAAGAGCATCTTGAGCATCATGACCGGGGAATATCGTGGTCTGCCACCATGCGCATTTTTAGCCAGGTCAAGAAGCGGTTCGGCAAGATCATCCCAGTTGAACACCCAGTCCAGCTGAGCGAGAAAGTGATCCTTGTCGATGCATCCTTCGTACAGATCATGTGTGAGTGTTTTCGGTGAGAGTTTGAACATATTGGGTGTTAAAATACAGCTTATTACAGCTGTATTTTAACATGTTTTATTCTTGTTTGCTAGAGGAGTTTTGCAACG
>PCWT01000002.1:1334-2868 GCA_002796245.1 Gammaproteobacteria bacterium CG11_big_fil_rev_8_21_14_0_20_46_22
TTTTTTTATGTCAGTATACAAGCTATGTAATTCTTAAGCACCATGACCTATGATGGACGACCAGAACATGGCTGCGCCGGCCGGAGCTGATGATAATGGCGCTCCGACCGGAGACGCTCCTGCTGCCGCTCCAGAAGCACCGGCAGAAGCTCCTGCTGCTACGCCAGAGGCACCGGCGGCTCCTGAGGCTCCGGCCGAGGGAAGTGACGCCCCAGCTGCGTAAGCAGACCTCTCAAAAGGACCCTGATTCAGTCGGGGTCCTTTGTATTCTTGCGATAAAAAAGCTCCTCATGGTGAGAGGAGTGTTTGATTCAGTGAGAGAGATAGGCACCGATAGCGCCGGCGTACTCTCCCCTCGGGGGGAAGGTCACCTCCACCGGAGTTTGATCCGCGCTTTCCAGTGTGACGAAAGGAGTGTACAACGCGAATACCTGCTGCAGGTATTCGAACCGAGTGACGGTCGATCCCAGGTAGACGACAAGCTTCGGCAAATCCGGACGAATCGTATACTGTACCATGAGATCTCGAACAATCGCGATCACCACTTCGTTCATGATCGTACGATACACGGCACCACGATCAAGTTTTTTTCCCTGTCGATACCCGGGATCGGCCTTGGTGAAGTGAGACGCCACGAAACGATAGCGTAGATCGGTGGCATCAAGTCCGAGCAGCTCCCCGAGCGAAAGGTCATAATCATACGGTCTTTTCCCGGCGACGACACCTCTCAGCGTCGTATCATCCAGTCGAGACTTCCGGTTGATGATTTTCGCATCGGGTTCACCCAGCAAACAGGCAAGACCATAGATATGTCCGCCACCGAGTGGATTGCCGATACAGAGCTGTTCCCCCTGACCCTCCGCACGCAAAAGCGTATACGAGGTTCCACTCCCGACGGAGACGAGGATCATGTCCTCCGGAACACCGAGGAGATGCCTTGCACCGACTACTTGGAGATCGAGCTCCCGTGAGACATCGTCCGCCGCTTCATGCTGTTTCGGCCAGGATAGGCCAAACCCGATGGCGTGCGGCAGAAGATGCTTGCCATTACCCGTGATCGCGAGATTGACCACCCCAGCACGTCTCAATCGCTCGAGAATCTGGGGAAGAGATCGATCAGCGGTAGAGGTAAAACGATCTTCACCACCCTCCCGCCAATAGAACTTCGTCAGTGTACTTCCACAATCAACACCTACCTTCATCGTTAGCTCCTTTCTCGCATATCCTACCCGGCTCACGATTACCTGTCAACCAAAAGAGCTCCGACTAAGTCGGAGCTCTTTTTGTGCGTATTATATTGGGGCTTATGCAACGATTTTGACGTTCACAGCCTTTGGTCCGCGGTCTGACTCCTCAGCATCGAACTCGACATTCATCCCTTCACGCAGCTCCTCGAAGGTCATCCCTTCGACCGCTGAACCGTGGAAGAACACATCCTTGTCCATTTCCGCTGTTTCGATAAATCCGAAGAATTTATCCGAAACTATACGCTTGATAGTACCTCGCATGGTAGAATCAAAAGTGAATTAACTCA
>PCWT01000003.1:0-14796 GCA_002796245.1 Gammaproteobacteria bacterium CG11_big_fil_rev_8_21_14_0_20_46_22
CAAATTTCCGCCCAACCTCGCCTCAAAACTGAACGTTTGTGGTTAAGTTGAGCAAAATATTTTTAATGGGACAACCGTGGTTGGGGCGTGCCCTAGGGGTGTGCCTTGCCTGGATTTTTCTGGGTTTCATGAGCGGTACTGACCAGGTGCGCCAGTGGGGTTTCGGCCAGCTTAGGGTTTTGGGCTAGCGCTTTTTGTACGGTGATCAGTGTTTCTTTGCTCTCTAGGGCATCTTCCTCTATGCCAAGCTTTTGTAGAAGTGCGGCCGCGGTGTATATTGCGCCGGGGACTAAAAGCACAAAGTGAAAACCTTTACAAGCTTGCATCTGAGTTAATTCAGTAATGAATTTTCTGCCGAGCGCCAAATCCACAGCTTGTTTAGATCGGTCGAAAAAAGCGCTGGAGGAAGTGTTTGCTGACATTGTTGTTATAGTGGATGTTGCCATGTACACATTATATTCATGGGGCGATAGATTGCCAGTGAAAAATTACGATCGAAATTTTGCCGCTATAATCGCGGGGTAATTATCGGCTTAGCCACCATTTGTAGAGTGGGGCAATGTCCAGTGCGGGCTCGGTTTGTTTAAACCTTTGTCTGCGTAGCTTGCTTTTTTGAGCCGTTAATATTGACGATAAAGACTTAAAATAATCATTATTAAACATTAGGTTGTTTAAGTTTATTAATGTTTTTTCTAATATTTTTTCTCGTTGTTCTGGGTTTGCGACAGAGGTCGCTGAAGCCTGAGGCAGTAAGAAAAACCCGGTTTTGGCATAGCGCGCGCAATGGCGAGCATAGTCCACTCTGGCGCAGGCTTCGCTGAAGCTCGGCAATTGGGCGAGGTCTTGCTGCCCAACAGCCAGGATGTTAGCGATCAGCCGGTCGCGCGCGCCAGTGGTGTCTTGGATAAATTGCCTAACAGCCCGTTCGCTCTCAAAGCCTTCGCTATCAAAATAACTCGCAATGCCGTTGATTAAGCAAAAGAGTTCGCCTACCTCGAGAGAGCTAGTTTGCAAGCGTTGAAGCAAGGGGTGTTCTGCCTTGTGCTGCTTGAGTTTGGAGACAGCGTCTCGCCACCATTGCAGGCGTAGACGTGCAGCCATCGACTCTTGGCATTTTAAAATAATACTAAACAGCTCGTCGTGTATCGCATGGATAGTCTCAATCATGGCGCGCTGATCAGCCGGCAATTTGTGTGTCGCGTAATAGAGGGTGCTACCGGGTTTAATCATCCAGTCGGGCCTTTAAATCGTACAGCCATTGCAAGGCCGCTTTGGGTGTTAAGTCATTCGGATCCAGCGCTTTGAATTGCTCAAGCAATTCGCTGGCATGATCATCTTCAGCTTTGGAAAACAAATCCGTTTGTCTGGGTTCGGTTAGTGCCTGATGATTCTCGGCGCTGGCTTGCTCCAATGAAAACAATTTCTTTTTCGCGTGTGTGATGACGCTTGCGGGAATGCCGGCCAATTTGGCGACTTGCAAGCCGTAGCTTTGGTTTGCTGGGCCTTCTTGTACGGTATGCAGGAAAACGATACTGTCACCGTGCTCAACGGCATCCAAGTGAATGTTGTGGGTATTTTTGAGCTCTTGTGCGAGTTGCGTCAACTCAAAATAATGCGTGGCGAAGAGGGTGTAAGCGCGGTTTTTCTCCGCCAAGTGTTGTGCGCAGGCCCAGGCGAGCGACAGGCCATCAAAGGTGCTGGTGCCTCGACCAATTTCGTCCATTAAGACCAAGCTTTGCTCTGTGGCGTTATGCAGAATATTCGCAGTCTCTGTCATTTCCACCATAAACGTTGAGCGACCTGAGGCCAGATCATCAGCCGCGCCTATGCGTGTGAAAATACGGTCGATGGGGCCGAGAGTGGCAGACTTAGCTGGCACGAAGCAGCCGCAGTATGCCATGAGCGCAATCAATGCAGTCTGGCGCATATAGGTGGATTTACCACCCATGTTGGGGCCTGTAATAATGAGTAATTTTCGACCGTCTTTAAAGGTGGTGTCATTAGCAATGAAGGGTTCATTTAAAACGGATTCAACGACGAGGTGTCGACCCGATTCAATTTGTAAGCCGGGTGTTTCATTAAGTTGCGGGCGCACAAGATCTAAGGTGAGCGCGCGCTCGCTTAAGTTTTGTAGCACATCCAGTTCGGCTAAAGCGCGAGCCGATTGTTGCAGTGCGCATAAATCTTCGTTTAGGGTTTCCAGTAGTGTATCGTAGAGTGCTTTTTCGCGCGCCAGCGCTTTGGCTTTCGCACTTAAGACTTTATCTTCAAAGGTTTTTAATTCGGGTGTGATGAATCGTTCAGCATTTTTCAAGGTTTGGCGGCGGGTATATTCCGTGGGCGCTTGCTCGGATTGTGCGCGTGAGATTTCGATATAGTAACCGTGCACGCGATTAAAGCCGACTTTGAGCGTGCTGATGCCTGTGCGCTCACGCTCTTGCGTTTCAAGCTTGACCAAAAAATCGCTGGCATTACTGCTTAAATCACGCAGTTCATCGAGTTCAGCGTCATAACCGGGTTTGATCACGCCACCGTCGCGAATCACCACGGGTGGGTTGTCGATGATCGCGCGATCGAGCAGCGCGTGAACGTCGGGAAATGTGCTGGCTTGAGTTTTGAGCTCGACAATCGAGGGCTCGTCAATCTCAGCTAAACAGGCTTGTATCGCCGGCAGTTCGCCGACGGCCTGGCGCAGTTTGATTAAATCGCGTGGACGTGCAGAGCGAATGGCCACACGCGTTAACACACGCTCGACATCACCAACGGTGTGTAAGTGTGAAGACAAGGTTTCAAAACTGTGCTGTTGTAGCAAACTTTCGATAGCACTGAAGCGAGATTCAACCCGTGCACGATCACGCAATGGGCGAATCAGCCAGCGTTGTAGCAAGCGGCCGCCCATCGGCGTGGCGGTGTTGTCAAGCATAGCCAGCAAAGTGTGTTCACGTTTGCCTTTGATGTTCTCTGTGATTTCTAGATTTTTTAAGGTCGCGGCATCCAGCACAATATGATCTTGCGTGCGCTCAGCCGTTATCGCCGTGATGTGCGGCAATGCCGTGCGTTGCGTATCTTTGATGTAATCGAGTACGCAGCCTGCGGCTTGAATAGCAAGTTTTAAATCATCCACGCCAAAGCCGCTTAAATCTTTGGTATTAAATTGTTTGGCGAGCTCGCGGTAAGCCGTGTCGTAGTCAAAATGCCAAATCGCTTGTGCGCGCAGGCAGGCGTAGCTTTTTAAGGCTTCTTTAACCGGGCTGTCTTCGCAATATAAAATTTCAGCGGGTTGAATGCGGGCGATCTCGTTATGCAGCTGATCTAAGCCTTGTACTTCCAGCGCACTAAAGCGGCCACTGGCCACATCTAATGCTGCTAGGCCAAAGTGTGTTTGCTCGGCAAAAATCGCAAGTAGGGTGTTGTCTTTTCGCTCATCGAGTAGGGCTTCATCGCTCACGGTCCCCGGTGTTAAAACACGCACCACTTCACGTTTCACAGGCCCTTTGTCATTCGCTTCGCCGACTTGTTCACAAATGGCCACCGATTCGCCTAGGCGCACGAGCTTGGCCAGATACGATTCAGCCGCATGAAAGGGCACGCCGGCCATAGCAATGGGCTGGCCAGCGGATTGACCGCGAGCGGTCAGGGTAATGTCTAAAATTTTAGCGGCGCGCTTGGCATCGTCAAAGAATAGCTCGTAAAAATCGCCCATGCGGTAAAACACGAGCATATGAGGGTAATCGCGTTTGATGGTCAGGTATTGGCGCATCATCGGCGTGTGGTCGGCAAAAGCATCGCTCATCGTCATTATCGTCCTGGAAATCTGTGCGCCATCGTATCAAAGCCTGAGTTAGCAGGGCAAGTGCTAGCTGGGTTCTTTTGGGTTTGCTTGCGTTCTCTCGCTTTTTGGCTTCAGGTTTCTCTTGTGCAGGGACGCTTTTCGCCATCCATGGCCGCTCCCTTACGGCATCCATGCCTCCAGAGGCCCTGTCCAAGATAAACCTTCGCCATCGCTTTCGAGCGGATAAAACAGTGCTTTTTTTGGATTGAACTTCTGTCCCATTTTGCGTCGTGCTCGAGGGCTGAGTCTGTCGCTAATGCTCAAGGGACGTTCCTTCAAGGCTGTGTGAGGCAGGATGCCGGACCCAGAGTCCCCGGGAGCGGGTAAACATGGGCGGGCGAGCTTGAGTCCGAAGTCAAGTTATCGTAGAGTCAATCCATGAAACATTTAATCCTACAGCTCAAAGATCGCTTACTCGCAGAAAACCTCACATTGGCCACGGCGGAATCCTGCACTGGCGGCTGGGTCGCCAAACTCATCACGGATATACCGGGTAGCTCGGCCTGGTTTGAGCGAGGGTTTGTCACGTATTCCAATCAAGCCAAGCATGAAATGCTGGGTGTGCCCATGCGCTTAATTGAGCAGGAGGGCGCGGTCAGTCGATCAGTGGCTCAAGCCATGGCACAAGGCGCGCTGTTGCATTCCCGTGCTGATATCAGCGTGGCGATTACCGGCATTGCTGGCCCAGATGGCGCGACTGATCATAAGCCCGTTGGTTTGGTGTGGGTTGCTTGGGCGAAGCGTGACGGCGGTGTGCAGGTTCGACGTCAAATTTTTTCGGGCGATCGCAGTGAAATTCGCCAGCAGGCGGTTTGCTTTGCCTTGTCAGGCTTGCTGTAAAACTATAGACTCGCGTCTTTTGTCACCAGGCTTTTTCGCATGACTATCAAGCGTATCAACGTTTTTATGCTGGCTATGCTCATTACGGGCGCGATCGATAGCATCCGTAATTTGCCGACGACCGCATTGTTTGGCACCGAACTGATTTTCTTTTGCATTTTTGCTGCGATTGTTTTTCTCATTCCCACTGCTTTGGTGGCTGCCGATTTATCTTCACGCTTGCCTGAACACGGTGGCGTGTATCGTTGGGTGCGTTTAGCCTTTGGGGAGAACATGGGCTTTTTGACGGTGTGGTTGCAGTGGATCAATACCATTGTTTGGTACCCGACCATTCTGTCTTTTATCGCCGGCACTTTAGCGTATTTGTTGGATCCCGCACTCTTAAATAACAGAGCCTATTTGGTGGTTGTGATTTTAGTGACGTTTTGGGCGCTGACCTTACTAAATCTCAGAGGTCTTCACGTTTCAGCTAAGTTTGCCACGGTTTGCACGATTATTGGTATGGTGATTCCAATGGGTATGATCATTGTATTAGGGTTACTATGGAGCTTCAGTGGTCATGCGGTGCATTTGCACTTCAGCGTTAGAGCGATGATGCCGAATTTAAGTCAGCCGCATAATTGGATTTCTTTAACCGCGATTATGGCGTCATTTTTGGGGATGGAGTTGGCAGCCGTGCATGTGCAGCAGGTGGAGAATCCCAGGCGTAATTTTCCAAGGGCTTTAATGATCTCAGTGGCGATTATTTTGACCACGATGATTTTGGGTGCTTTATCGATTGCTGAGGTGTTGCCCGGTCAGCGCATTAGCTTGGTTAGCGGCGTAGTGCAAGCGATGCGAGATTTTTTGGCGGCTTATCATCTTAGTTGGTGCTTGCCCATTTTTGTGTTGTTGATTTTAATTGGCAGTGTGGGCAGCATGATTAACTGGATTATTTCTCCGGCCAAAGGCCTGTTGCAAGCTGGTCAGCATGGTTTTCTGCCGGCGTGGATGGCGAAAGAAAATGAAAACGGTGTCGCTAAAAATTTATTACTCTTGCAGGCTGTCTTGGTTAGTGCAGTGTGTTTGGCTTTTCTATGGATGCCTTCAGTGAATGGCTCGTATTGGTTTTTAACCGATTTAAGTACTGAGCTTTATTTGCTGATGTACGTCATTATGTTTTTCTCCGCGATCCGTCTGCAAAAACTCTTTCGCGATCGGCCAGCACCGTTTTATTTGCCGGGTGGCAGGGCAGCGAGTTGGGTGGTTGCGGGCTTGGGTTTATTCGGTTCAATACTGGCCATGGTGGTGGGTTTTATTCCGCCGGCCAATATCAATGTGGGCAACCCTGCTAACTATGACTGGTTGTTTTTTATGGGCATGCTGGTGATGGTGTTGCCAGTGTTGTTTTTTGTGGTGTATCGGCAGTCTCAGCTTAAGCGATTGCCTGGCGATAAGCTTTCTTGATATGTTTGCTCATCAGTGTTTACCATATGCTGCGCTTGGTGGAAAAAGTGTTCCCAGGCTTCGTCACCCAGTACCTGACGAATATAGGCCTCTTTTTCTTTAATGAGCACTAAAGTATTTTCTCTGCTACTGTTTGAGGGGCTTGTGTGTAGTGCTGAAAGTTGTGTCACATAAACTTCCAGTAGGCGAAGTGTGTCGATGGGACGCGTTGTTTGTAGTGACATGGAGTCTTCATCGAACCCCGTCACGGTGCATTGCATTTCTTTGAATGGGATAGTTTTTCCGATCTCTAGCTGTGCTTGTATGTTTTGTTTATTAATATTATTTGGATAAGGTACGCTGAAGCTTAATAGGCTAATGTAGCGGGGCTCGAGAAGCTTTAAGCCTTTTTCTAACTCGCTTTTTTGGCTTTTTGTCAAGCGTCTTTGGTTTTTGTTGTGCATATCAAGAAAGGTTTTGATGGCTTTGAAACCTAGGTTTAAAGCGCGATCATATTGTTGCATATTTTTTTCTGTTGTTAACCTTAAAGGTGTAGCCTTCTTTCCTGTTCTCAAGAATTTGCTGACATGATCAAGCTCATGACGTATCCCGGTAAATTGGTTCCCATCGGCTATGTTTGAGGGTAAAAAAACGGTTTTTTCTACGGGGCTAAAGAATGCTCCGGCGTTATCTGTCTGTTGAGGGTTACTGATTTTATGCTTTTTGAGTTTGGCAAGCATGCGCTCTCTTGAGGTACAGAAAAAACGAATGCGGCTTTCAATGGCGCGGCCTATGTTTTGACTATCACTGTCAAGACGCTGCTGTCCGCTTGAAATCACATTTTCTATAAAGCGTTTTTGTTGCTGGCACGCGGCATGGGTTTCTTCGTTGATTTCAGGATCAATGGCATACCAGTCGGGGTGGTCTATAAAAGCCTTTTGGGCAGAGTCACTGACTGATGCCGCATTATTGTTGGCACGACCATTCGCCGCTGCTTCAGCCATTCTCGCGCCATAAGTCAGAAGTACGCCAATGCCTAGGGCGTAGATAAATGGGTTGTTGGCCACTGTGTTGGGTGTAAATACAAAAAGGGCACGCTGTGCGCTCGCGATTCTCTGTTGTCTTGCGAGGTGCTTGCCTGTTGCTTCTCGATGTCGTTGATATTGTCGATATTGTCGATGGTCGTTTGGCATGATTTTCTCATTTTTTGGTGGTCAAATAATAGTCAAACAATAGCTTTTTGTCAATGTGTAAAGACGCCCTAGACCCTAGGTGTTAACTGTGTTAGCTTTGTCGTCCAGCCAGCTCAAAAACCCAAATAACTTTGTCAACAGAGGGGACACTCAATGGATGCGAATAAGCAAAAAGCATTAGATGCGGCCTTAGGCCAGATTGAACGCCAGTTCGGTAAAGGCTCTATCATGCGCATGGGCGATGCGGGCGCGGCTTCTCGAGACATCGAAGTCATTTCCACAGGCTCATTAACCTTGGATATCGCGTTAGGCATCGGCGGTTTGCCGCGCGGTCGCGTGGTTGAAATCTACGGGCCAGAATCTTCCGGTAAAACGACATTAACCTTGCAAGTGATAGCAGAGTGTCAAAAATTAGGCGGCACAGCGGCGTTTGTCGACGCTGAGCATGCGCTAGACCCACAATACGCTGAGCGTTTGGGCGTGAATGTGGATAATCTTTTGGTTTCTCAGCCGGATGCTGGCGAGCAAGCTTTGGAAATCACCGACATGCTCGTGCGCTCAGGCGCGGTGGATGTGGTGGTGGTCGATTCCGTGGCCGCTTTGGTGCCTAAAGCTGAAATCGAAGGTGATATGGGCGATCATCACGTCGGTGTGCAAGCGCGATTGATGTCACAGGCTTTACGTAAGCTTACGGCGAACATAAAACGTTCAAACACGTTGGTTATTTTCATTAACCAAATCCGCATGAAAATTGGTGTGATGTTTGGTAACCCTGAAACCACCACAGGCGGTAACGCGCTGAAGTTTTATTCGTCGGTACGTTTGGATATCCGCCGTACGGGTGCGATTAAAAAAGGTGAAGAGATTCTCGGCAATGAAACCCGCGTGAAAGTCGTGAAAAACAAAGTCTCTCCACCGTTTAAAGTGGCTGAATTCGATATTATTTACAACGAAGGTATTTCACGTGAAAGTGAGATCATTGATCTCGGTGTGAAGCAAGGCTTGATCGATAAATCCGGTGCGTGGTACAGCTACAATGGTGACCGTATCGGGCAAGGTAAAGACAATGTACGCCAGTTCTTAAAAGAACATAAAGACATTGCGCAAACCGTAGAAGCCCAAATTCGTGAAGCTTTGTTGCCGAAAAAAGGTGGCGCTAAAGCCGATAAAAAAGACGAAGCTGTCGCTGAAGAGGCTTAATGTCTGAGCTTGTTGAGGTCCGCCGCGCGTGCATGGCCCTGCAGGCGCGGCGCGAGCATTCCCGCTATGAACTAGCGCAAAAGCTCGCGCGTCGCGAGTGTGATGAGGCTCATATTCAATCCGTGCTCGATGAGTTCCAGGCGAAAAATCTCCAATCTGACGAGCGCTTTTGCGAAGCGTACTTGCGCATGCGCTTAAAGCAGGGCTTTGGCCCGCTGAAAATTCGCCTAGAGCTCGAGCAAAAGCGTGTGGATAGCGAGCTTATTGAGCGCTATCTATCGGCTTATGCTGATGAGTTTGATGAAAGCTTGCAGGTTGTGTTTGCTAAAAAATTCGGTGAACCGGCTCAGGATCTCAAAGAGAAAGCGAAGCAGCTGCGTTTTTTATCCAGTCGCGGTTTTGATTTTGAACATGTCCGGTATTTAATCAAATAAAAACAAAATTAAAACGAAAGGTAAGTATATGCAAAAGGGTGATGATCCTATTGTAGTTGCGCCTTATCGCTCTGGCGTGCCGATGGCTGCTAAGATTTTTTATTTTTCTCACCTTTGCTGGCCATCATAATAGCCCTCGCTTAGTCGTTAGGATTTCGCTACACTGGCGCGATGGATATCAAAGCGTTAGAACAACAGATTCAATCGGCCGGTTTGCGAGTGAGGGCCCCGCAGTTCGCCATGATTGAATGCGTGCACGATACCTTAAAACAACAGGCTATATCCCTCATCGAGGCGCCCACGGGGGTCGGTAAAACACTGGCCTACACCATTGGTGCTTTGCAAGCCAAAAAACCTAAAGTCAAAATTATCATCAGCACGGCAACGGTCGCGTTGCAAGAGCAGCTCATTCATTCGGATATCCCCTTGCTTGAAACTATTCTGGGCGTAAAAGTCAGCGCCGGTTTGGCGAAAGGGCGCAAGCGTTATTTGTGTTTATCGCGCTTGAGCCAAGACGATGGCGAGTATCAAGGCTTTAAAACAAAGCTGGAAGAGCAGTACGAATCTAAACTTTGGGATGGTGAAAAAGATAGTTTAAAAACCGGTTGCACAGACGCCGAGTGGGGCAGTGTGAGCACGGATGCCTCGGGTTGTTCGGGCAGTCGCTGTGCTTTTTATGAAGAGTGTGTGTTTTATCGCCAGCGCAGAAAAGTCTTGGCGTCGGATGTGATCGTCGTCAACCACAGTTTGCTCTTGGCCGACCTTGGCTTAGGCGGCGGGGCGGTGTTGCCGCCGGTCGATGAGTGTTTGTATGTGATCGATGAATGTCACCATTTGCCGGAAAAAGCGCTGGGGCATTTTTCCTTGCAGTCGACGGTGATGCGCTCGCTCGATTGGATTAACACCTTAAGCAAAAGTTTAACGAATGCCGGTTTGTATTTAAGCGAAACCCAGTTCTCACCTGAAGTGTTTAACGAAACGTCGCGAAACTTGGTGGAAAGTTTAAGCTTACTGCGTGCCAGTCTTGAAATGAATAAAAAACAGTTTGATGGCGATGTGTGGCGCTTGGATGATGAGGCAGCGCTGCAGTTTGCTGATTTAGCCGAGAATGTGATTCAATCGGGTGTGCGGCTGGCTGATGAAAACGCCAAGTTGATCGAGCGTTTGGATGAGCGCTATGAGCATGAAAAAAACCTGAATAAAGCGAAAGCCGAGGCGATTGCGACCTTGTTATCTCGCTTGAAGTTTGTG
The DNA here is from genome assembly GCA_002796245.1 of Gammaproteobacteria bacterium CG11_big_fil_rev_8_21_14_0_20_46_22. Classification (NCBI taxonomy): domain Bacteria; kingdom Pseudomonadati; phylum Pseudomonadota; class Gammaproteobacteria; species Gammaproteobacteria bacterium CG11_big_fil_rev_8_21_14_0_20_46_22. The sequence goes on from PCWT01000003.1 coordinate 10,176, forward strand.
CAAGAGCGCGCAGAAAATCTGTGTAAAACCTGGGGCGCGTTTTTAAAGCCCAGGGCATATAAAGAAGCTCCACAAGCGAAATGGATTGAGCTTAAACCTGCGCGATCCGATGAGCCGCAGGATTACACTTGCCATGTGGCGCCGATCACAGCAGGGCGCGAGTTGTACGAGGTGTTTTGGTCCAAACTCAAACACGGTGCGGTATTGTGTTCGGCGACAGTCACGAGCCTGGGTTCATTCGATGAGTTTTTACGCCGCAGCGGTTTAAAGCTTTATCCGAACGTTAAAACCTTGCAGCTCGATTCCAGTTTTCATTACGATCAATCGATTTTGTTCGTACCCGCTATGCAACATGAGCCTGATTGGAAAAATGCAAGTGCACACATTCGTGAAAGTGCAGACCTCATGGTACAGCTATTGCCGGATAATGTGGGCAGTTTGGTGTTGTTCGCCAGCCGAAAAGCGATGGAAGAAACGCTGTCGCAGATGCCGAGTCGTTTGGTCGAAAAAATTTTAGTGCAGGGCGCAACCGGTAAAGCGGCGTTGATTCGCTTGCATAAACGCCGTGTGGATGAGGGCAAAACCTCCATTATTTTTGGTTTAGCTTCCTTTGCAGAAGGCTTGGATTTAAAAGGGGCTTATTGTGAGCACGTGGTGATTCACAAGCTACCGTTTGCCGCGCCTGCGGATCCGGTTGAGATCACGCGTAATGAGTGGATCAAGTTCAACCAGCTCGATCCGTTCATGTTGTACTCTTTGCCCAATGCCTCATTGCGCTTAACGCAGTACGTGGGACGCTTGTTGCGTTCGGAAGACGACAAAGGCATGGTCACGATCTTAGACAAGCGCCTTTATACCAAAGCCTATGGCAAAAAAATGTTGGAGGCTTTGCCGCCGTTTAAGCGTTGCGTGAATGTGGCTTGGTCTGAGCTTGAATCTGCGTAGCCACCGTCTTATTAAAAAAAAACGAGTCATCAAAAGCTACCCTGTTCTTTTTGTTAGCTTTAGTCCTCGCGCAGGTTCAAGATCTTGGGCGAGCTATGATACACTGCTGGCCAAATCACAGGAGGTCGATATGTGCTCATTCAAGCAAGCCCTTTCAGAAGACACACCGTTGCAAATCCCGGGTGTGGTCAATGCCTATTGTGCCATGATGGCTGAGCAAGCCGGTTTCAAGGCTTTGTATTTATCCGGCGGTGGTGTGGCGAATATTTCCTACGGGCTGCCTGATTTAGGGATCACCACCTTGGATAATGTGCTTGAAGATGCGCGCCGGATTACCGCTGTTACCGATTTGCCTCTTTTGGTCGATATCGATACCGGTTTTGGTGGCGCGTTTAGCATTGCCCGTACGATCAAAGAAATGCAGCGCGCTGGTGTCGCAGCGGTGCACATCGAAGATCAAGTCGCCGAGAAACGTTGTGGTCATCGCCCCGGCAAAGCCTTGGTGAGCACGGCAGAGATGTGTGACCGTGTCAAAGCGGCGGTGGATGCGCGAACGGATGAGGGTTTTACAATCATGGCGCGCACCGATGCGTTTCAACTTGAGGGCATTGAGGGTGCGATAGCGCGTTCAAAAGCGTATGTAGAAGCCGGTGCTGATATGATTTTTGCAGAAGCTTTGCCGAGCATTGATTTATACCCAGCGTTTTGTGAGGCGGTGGGTGTGCCTGTGCTTGCGAATATGACAGAGTTTGGCAAAACGCCGCTTTATGGTGCAAGCGCTTTGGGGGATGCCGGCGTGAGTATGGTGCTATACCCGCGCACGATAGAGCGGGCGATGAGCAAGGCGGCCTGGGCCATGATGAATGAGCTGCGAGAACACGGTACACAAGAAGCCGCTTTGTCAAAGATGCAAACGCGCGATGAGTTGTATACCCATTTAAATTATTTAGCCTATGAAGAGAAGTTGGATCGATTGTTCAAGGAGAAAAAACATGACTAAAACAACAGAAGGCTTGCGAGGCCAAGTCGCGGGTCAAACGGCGATTGCCACTGTCGGTAAAGAAGGGCATGGTTTAACTTACCGTGGTTACTCCATTGAGGATTTAGCCGAGCACGCGCAATTTGAAGAAGTGGCGTATTGTTTATTGCACGGCGAGTTGCCTGATGCCAAAGCCTTGAGTGAGTTTAAGCTACATTTGAAGCAAGCCCGTGTCTTGCCAGCCGAATTAAAAGTCCTTTTGGAAATGATACCTAAAGATTCACACCCGATGGATGTGCTGCGAACTGCGGCCTCTTTTCTAGGTAATATTGAGCCTGAGGGTGATTTTACACATCAATTCACCGTGGCGACACGTGTGCTGGGTATGATGCCGGCGATATTGTGCTATTGGTATCGCTTTATCACGTACGGCGAAAAAATTGAAACGACTATCGATAGCCATAGTTTGGCGGAGTATTTTTTAGAACTTCTGCATCAAGCCACACCGTCTGAAGAACACATTGCCTGCATGAATGCTTCCTTGATTTTGTATGCTGAGCATGAGTTTAATGCGTCAACCTTTGCAGCACGTGTTTGTACGGCTACCTTGTCAGATTATTATTCGGCCATTACCGCAGCGATCGGCACTTTGCGTGGTCCTTTACATGGTGGTGCGAATGAGGCGGCGATGGCATTGATCGAGCGATTTAAAACCACTGAGGAAGCGACGGCAGCCTTGCATGAGATGCTCGCGCGAAAAGAAAAAATCATGGGTTTTGGGCATGCAGTGTATCGTGAATCTGACCCGCGTAATGCGATTATTAAAGCTTGGGCGCAGCGTTTATCGAAAGACGCCAGTGATGGGTATTTGTACGATGTGTCCTGCGCAATTGAAAAAGTGTTGTGGAATGAGAAACACTTGTTTCCAAATTTAGATTTCTTTAGCGCGAGCGCTTATCATTTTATGGGGATTCCCACAGCGCTCTTTACACCGATTTTTGTCCTGTCGCGTTTAAGCGGCTGGTCGGCACACATCATTGAACAGCGTGCGAATAATCGCTTAATTCGCCCGAACGCTGATTACATAGGCCCGGCTGAGCGGGTTTTCACACCCTTGGAGAAACGATAATGTACGCAACTAAATCGGCTAAACGCCCCCCGTTTGATACTGTGATTCAAGCCATTGTGGATTATGTGTATGACGTGGATGTTACGCACAACGAGCTCGCCATGAGCACAGCGCGTTATTGTTTGATGGATACCTTAGGCACGGGTTATTTGGCGCTGAATTATCCGGCATGCACAAAACTATTGGGCCCTGTGGTGCCCGGCGCGACTTTAAAAAATGGTGCGCGTGTGCCCGGCACGGACTTTGAGCTCGATCCTATCCAGGCGGCATTTAACATTGGTGCCATGGTGCGTTGGTTGGATTTTAATGACACCTGGTTGGCGGCAGAGTGGGGCCATCCATCCGATAACTTAGGGGCTATTTTAGCCTGTGCAGATTATCAGGTGCGCAATAACCATGCGCAATACACCATGAAAAATGTATTAGCCTGGATGATCAAAGCTCACGAAATTCAAGGCGTGTTAGCCCTGAATAACAGCTTTAACCGTGTGGGTTTAGATCATGTGATTTTAGTGCGTATCGCGTCTACTGCCGTGGCGTCACAGATTTTAGGCTTGACTAAAGCGCAAGCGCTGAATGCGGTGTCGAACGCTTGGGTGGATAACGGCGTATTGCGCACTTACCGTCATGCGCCCAACACCGGCTCGCGTAAATCCTGGGCGGCGGGTGATGCCTGCGCGCGCGCAGTACGTTTAGCATTAATCGCTAAAACCGATGAAATGGGTTATCCCTCTGCGCTTACGGCTAAAACCTGGGGGTTTAATGATGTGATGATGAAAGATAAGCCGGTGACCTTGGCGCAGCCATTAGGTACCTATGTGATGGAAAACATTTTGCTTAAAATTTCTTTCCCAGCCGAGTTTCATGCGCAAACCGCGGTTGAGGCCGGTTGTCAGTTGCATAGTGAAATCACAAACCGTTTAGATGCGATTGAGAAAATTGTGATTCAAACACAAGAGTCAGCGGTACGCATTATCGATAAAACGGGGCCTTTGGATAATCCGGCTGATCGCGATCATTGCTTGCAATACATGACAGCGATTGCTTTGTTAAAGGGTGATTTGGTTGCTGAAGATTATGAAGACGATGTGGCGTCTGACCCGTGTGTGGATGCTTTGCGCGATAAAATGATCGTTGAAGAAAACCCGCGTTTCACACGTGAATATTTGGAGGCGGATAAGCGCTCGATTGGTAATGCGGTACAAGTCTTTTTTAATGACGGTACGCAGACTGAGAATATCTCCATCGACTATCCTATTGGGCATCGTTGCCGACGCGAGGAGGGCATCCCTGTCCTCGTTGAAAAAGCGAAGCGCAATATTGCAACGCAATTAAGTGCTGAAAAAACGGTAAACTTGATGCAAGTGTTGAGTGATCAAAAAACACTTGAGGCGATGAGCGTCTTGGCGTTTATGGCTTGTGTGTAGACTGAACTGATTTCCCCGGGTTATCGCTGCGCTCAAACCAGGCTACAGTTAATGTCATTGCGAGCGAACGTCAGTGAGCGCGGCAATCTGGCGTATTAACCTGGAGATTGCTTCGTCACTTCGCTCCTCGCAAAGACGTTG
>PCWT01000003.1:14833-31420 GCA_002796245.1 Gammaproteobacteria bacterium CG11_big_fil_rev_8_21_14_0_20_46_22
AAGGCGGTTGCTACATTTTATGATAATGTCATTGCGAGCGAACGTCAGTGAGCGCGGCAATCTTGTCCATTAATCTTGAGATTGCTTCGTCGCTACGCGCCTCGCAAAGACGGTTGCTACGTTTGTTCCGTGGTAATGGCGTACGGATTAGGGTTCGCGCATTGCAGTATGACAATCCCAAAAACCTATGGCACAATAAGCCATGCGAAAAATCCTGGCTTTAACCGTTTCGATTATTTTGTGGGCTAGCGTTGCGGCAGCAAGCCTACACGCCGTTTCATTTCAACAATTGCCTCATTGGTCCGGTGCCAGAGCTTGGCCGGCGCTTCAAGTGTTTCGTCGCTCTTGCCTAGCGTTATCGAAATCACAGCATGGCGAAAAACTCACTTCATTGTTGGTTCAGAATCAACACGCCGCTTGGGCCAATGCCTGCCGTTTGGCTAAGTCAGTTAAACCCCGTGGGGCAAAGCATTTTTTCGAGCAACATTTTCAACCGTATTTAATCAAGGAAGCTGGGCAGCCTGAGGGCTTACTCACGGGGTATTATTTGCCGAGCATTAAGGCGAGTTTAAGGAAAACAGCGTATTACGAAGTGCCGATTTATGCACGCCCTAAAAATCTCGTCACCACACGTTTAGAATGGTTTTCTGAGAAATGGAAAAATGAAAAAATAGCCGGTTATGTGAAAAACGGCCGACTGTACCCGTATACGCTCACACGAAAACAAATCAACGCCGGTGCACTGGGCCAACAAGCTCGTGTCATTGCTTATGTACATTCACGCGTCGATCGTTTTTTCTTGCAAGTGCAGGGTTCGGGGTATTTGGATTTGCCGCACGGTAAGCGTATTGCTGTGGGCTATGATGGTGAAAATGGTCAGCCGTACTACCCGATTGGTCGTTGGTTTCTTGAGAAAGGTTTGATATCGAAAAAAGAGATGTCGATGCAGGCCATTATGGCTTGGTTGAATGCGCACCCTAGGCAGGCTAATGCGGTGCTGAATTTAAACCCTTCGTTTGTGTTTTTTCAGCGCTTGCCGCACAACACAATTTACGGCACCGATGCCATCCCACTCACTGCAGATTATTCTTTGTGTGTGGACACGCGCTATATCCCGCTGGGTTTGCCGGTGTTTGTTTCAGGCGAGGGCTTTCATCGTTTGATGATTGCTCAAGACACGGGCGGCGCTATCCGTGGCCCGCAGCGTGGCGATGTGTATTATGGGGCTGGGCGCTTGGCTCAAGAGAAAGCCGGTCGCATGAAATTGCCCGCGAATTTCACGGTATTTTTGCCACGTTAGGGTGACCTTCACCCGCGATTTTTGTACAATACGCAACCTTGATCTAGCGAAACAACAATAAATGAATCAAATCAAACAGTTTCTCATGCCTCATGGTGGGCGTTTTCATATCGATTTTTTATCCGGCCTAACGGTTGCTCTCGCACTCATTCCTGAGGCGATCGCCTTTTCTTTAGTTGCGCATGTCGATCCTTTGGTGGGTTTGTACGCGGCTTTTTTTATGTGTTTCATCACGGCGGTGTTTGGTGGTCGGCCAGGCATGATCTCGGGGGCAACGGGTTCCATGGCCGTGGTCATGGTGGCTTTGGTCAGTCAATACGGCATTCAGTATTTATTCGCGACCGTTATCCTCACAGGCTTACTGCAAATTCTTATTGGTGTGTTGCGTTTGGGTAAGCTGATTCGCATGTTGCCCAAATCAGTGATGGTCGGTTTTGTGAATGGCTTGGCGCTCGTGATTTTCTTGGCCCAGTTGCAGCAGTTTAAAGTGTTGCATGCAAACGGTAGCCGCACGTGGCTGCACGGTGAGGCGCTGTACCTCATGATAGGCTTGGTCTTGCTCGCCATGGCGATCACGCACTTTCTGCCAAAGTTTACCAAGGCGGTGCCTGCTGCGCTCACTGCCATTATTGTGGTGTCTGTGATCGTGATGGTCGGCGGTCTTCACACGCGTGTGGTTAGCGACATGATGGTGGGCCATGCGATGATGCCGGGCTTGCCGACGTTTGCGATTCCGCATGTGCCCTTTGATTTTCACACAGCCAGTATCATTGTACCGTATGCCATCGTGCTCGCGATCATCGGTTTATCTGAATCGCTGATGACGCTGTCATTGATTGATGAAAAAACACAAACCCACGGCCGAAGCAATAAAGAGTGTATGGCCCAAGGTGCAGCGAATATTGTCTCGGGCTTTTTTAAAAGCATGGGCGGCTGTGCGATGATCGGCCAGAGCATGATTAATATTTCATCCGGCGGGCGAGGGCGTTTATCAGGCATCACGGCGGGTGTGTTTTTACTATTGTTCGTCATTGTGTTGTGGCCCTTGATTAAACTCATTCCGCTGGCAGCCTTGGTAGGCGTGATGTTTATCGTCGTGATCGAAACCTTTGAATGGGCCACCTTTCATTTTATTCGAAAAATCCCGAAGCACGATGCCTTGATTATTGTCACGGTGATGGCGGTGACTGTGGCGACTGATTTAGCCGTGGCGGTTATTGTCGGCGTGATTATGGCGTCACTCGTGTTTGCTTGGCAAACGGCGAAAAATATTTCGGCAAAGTCTTCAGTAAAAGCCAACGGTTCGAAGGTTTATGCTCTTCATGGCCCCTTATTTTTTGGCTCCACCACCACCTTTAAAACCTTGTTTGATGTGGTCAATGATCCGAATGACGTGATTATCGATTTTCAATACTCTCGTGTGGCGGATCATTCGGCGATCGATGCGATCCAGTTTGTGGCTAATGAGTACACACGGCGCGGCAAGACCTTGCACCTTCGCCATTTAAGCCAAGAGTGCCGTTTACTCTTGGGTAAGGCTGCTAGCTTGGTGGAGGTGAATCTACTCGAAGATCCGGATTATCATGTGGCCAGCGATGCTTTAGATTGAAGCAGACTGCAAGCCCCCCAAAAAAAGTAGTAACCGTCTTTGCGAGGAGCGAAGCGACGAAGCCATCTCCAGGTTAATACGCCAGATTGCCGCGCTCACTGACGTTCGCTCGCAATTGACGTTAGCGATAAAATATAGCCTGGGTTGATCCGCCTTTGCTGCGAAGCAGCTATGGCGAGAGATAACCCGGGGAAAATTAAACCCGGATTTTCACTGAACTCTGGCTGTAAGTTCAAAGCAGCCCCCGCTTGCTAAAGCCCTGCTGAGCCCGTAAACTTAGCCTTTTATTTAAGGGGTTAAGCGCTTGGCCGATAAAGAAAAACCCAGTGTTGAGAGTCAAAGTCGGGCTAAGGCGCGCCTGCGTGAAGGTATCCTGGTCTTGCTGGTGTGTTTGGCCCTGTATTTATTGCTGGCGCTGATTAGCTACCACCGAACCGATCCGGGTTGGTCGACAACCGGCAGCCGAGATTTTGTGCAAAATGCCGGTGGCCGTGTCGGCGCATGGATCGCAGACTTTATTCTCTACCTGGTGGGTTACACCGCGTATTTGTTGCCTTTTGCGATTGCGGGCTTAGCTTGGGTGGTCTTTCGTCGCCATCGTCAAGAAAAATCGGAGGAAGAAGCTCAAGAAGTGCACAAGGGCTTAATTTGGCTGCGTTTTATCGGCTTTTTAATTGCACTGAGTGCGACCACCACGTTGTTAGATTTGGGTTTTCCCGGTGCGCGCAGCGGGGTGCCCTTAGCTTCAGGCGGTGTGGTGGGCGAAATGATCGCGCCCGGCTTATCGTCGACGTTTAACATCATCGGCGCCTGGCTGATTTCCGTGACTTTATTGTTGTTTGGTCTAACCCTTTGGTTTGGTATTTCTTGGTTTGATCTTTTGCACTGGGCAGCCGATACGCTGCGTGCCGGCATGGGCAGTGCTTGGCAGTGGCAAAAAGATCGCCGTGAGGCCAAGCGTTTGCGCGCTGAAGAACTCAAGCGTTTTGAACAATTCATGCCGAAAAAGCCCGAGCCTAAAGCACCCGTGTCGGAACCTAAAGCTGAAAAGCCTGCGAAAATTAAACGTGTGAAACTGAAGAAAGCCGGCCAAAGCGATATCGATTTATCGGCTGATAACCATAAACGCTTGCCGCCGATCACGTTGCTCGATCAAGTGAAAGCCGAAAAACAGTACGGTTACAGTGCTGAGGAATTGAAATCCTTGTCTGAGCAAGTCGAAGCGCGTTTGAAAGAGTTTGGTATTGAGGCCGAAGTGGTGGGCGCGTACCCGGGCCCTGTGGTCACGCGTTTTGAAATCAATTTGGCGCCGGGTATGAAAGTCAGCAAAATCACCACACTGTCAAAAGACTTGGCGCGTTCCTTATCAAAAATGAGCGTGCGTGTCGTCGAAGTGATTCCCGGTAAATCATACATTGGTTTGGAAATTCCCAATGAAGATCGTGAAGTGGTGCGCTTGTACGATGTCTTAAACACCAAAGCGTATAAGCAAGCCAACTCGCATTTAACTTTAGCGTTAGGTAAAGACATTTCAGGTGAGTCGATAATGGCGGATGTAGCCAAAATGCCGCATTTATTAGTTGCGGGTACAACCGGTGCAGGTAAGTCGGTGAGCATTAATGCCATGATTTTAAGCCTGCTCTTTGAAGCCACACCCGATGATGTGCGCATGATCATGATCGACCCGAAAATGCTGGAGCTTTCGGTGTATGAAGGCATTCCGCACTTGCTGACACCGGTAGTGACTGATATGAAAGAGGCGGCGAATGCATTGCGCTGGTGTGTGGCAGAAATGGACAGGCGTTATCGTTTGATGTCGGCGATGAGCGTGCGTAATTTAGCCAGCTTCAACCAAAAAATGCATGAGGCCCAAAAAGCTGGTGAAACGATCCCCAATCCTTTAGTGCCTGAGGAGATGGCCGACAGTGTGCCGCATTTGAAACCGATGCCGCAAATTGTGGTCATCATCGATGAGCTGGCCGATATGATGATGGTGGTGGGCAAAAAAGTCGAAGAGCTGATTGCGCGTATTGCACAAAAAGCGCGTGCTGCGGGTATACACATGATTTTGGCGACACAACGTCCGAGTGTGGATGTGATCACGGGTTTGATTAAAGCCAATATCCCTGCGCGTATTGCGTTTCAAGTGTCGCAACGTGTGGATTCACGCACCATTTTGGATCAACAAGGTGCAGAGCAGTTGCTGGGTCATGGTGATATGTTGTTCTTGCCGCCGGGCAAGAGTGTGCCTATGCGTATTCATGGAGCGTTTGTGGATGATGATGAAGTCTTGCGTGTAGTGGAAGCCTGGAAAAAACGCGGTGCACCCGAGTATATCGATGAGATTTTGCAAGGCGATGACGAGGGTGGTAATGCCGACGGTATTTTAAGTGGTGAAAACCCTGAGGCTGACCCTTTATACGATCAAGCCGTGCAGATTGTCATTGAAAGTCGACGTGCCTCGATCTCTTTTGTGCAACGTCGTTTGAAGATTGGGTATAACCGCGCAGCGAATTTATTGGAAGCGATGGAGTCTGCAGGCCTCGTCAGCGAGATGGGCAGTAATGGGCAGCGCGAAGTTTTATTGCCAGAGCAGAACTGAGGTGGGTATGAAGCGAGTCTTGTCACTGTGTTTAAGTCTGTGCTTGAGTTTGTCAGTTTGGGCCGATCCGGCTGGCGATTTGAATCAACTACTGGCCAAAGCGGCGACGTTTAAAGCGCAATTTTCACAGCAAGTCTTATCCAATAGTGGCGCCGTGTTGCAACAATCTTCTGGCAGTGTGGCGATTAAGCGCCCGGGCTTGTTTCGCTGGGAAGTGGATAAGCCCATGAAGCAAATCACGGTGTCTGATGGAAAAAAAGTTTGGATGTATGAGCCGGATTTGGCGCAAGTCACGATTAAAAACTTGGATACTAACTTAGCGAAAACCCCCGTGTTATTGCTCACCCAGCAAGCAACGGATTTGAGCCAGTCATTCACAGTAGCTAAAATGAAACAACATGGCGAGGTGTGGTACACGCTCACACCGAAACAAGATTCGCCGTTGTTTCAGTCGCTCAAGCTGGGTTTTTCTGGTGGGACCTTGGATACTTTGCGCTTGAGTAATAACTTAGGCCAAACCACATTAATTCATTTCTCTGATCAAAATGAAAATAGTGATATTTCAAATAGCGAATTTAAACTCCACTGGCCAAAAGGCACGACTGTGGTCAATATGGATGGACAATGACAGCCTACCAACCCTTAGCAGCGAGGCTTAGGCCGCACGATTTGGCGCACTATGTGGGCCAATCGCATTTATTGGGTGAGGGCAAACCGCTGCGAAAACTCTACGAAGCCAAGCAGTTGCATTCCATGATTTTTTGGGGCCCGCCGGGTTCGGGTAAAACCACGTTAGCCACCATGTTGGCAGAGCAAGCCGATTTAGCCTTTGAAACCTTATCCGCCGTGCTAGCGGGTGTGAAAGAGATTCGCGCGATTGCGCAAGCGGCTAAAAATCGCCATGCCATGACCGGCAAGGCCACGGTGTTGTTTGTGGATGAAGTCCACCGTTTTAATAAAGCGCAGCAAGATGCGTTTTTGCCCTACGTGGAAGAGGGCAGTTTAATTTTTATTGGCGCGACCACGGAAAACCCTTCCTTTGAATTGAATAACGCTTTGTTATCGCGTGCGCGTGTGTATGTATTGAAAATGCTCAGCGAAGACGAGCTCTTACACGTTTTGCATCATGCCTTAAACGATAAACAAAACGGTTTGGGTGAGCTTAAGCTTTCTATCGATGAAAAAGCGCAAGCGGTATTGATCGATGCGGCCAGTGGCGATGCGCGTCGTTTATTAAATTTTTTAGAGATGGCAGGCGACATTGCTGAGCAAGGGCATATTACCTTGGGTATTGTCCAAGAAGTGATGGGTGAAACGTACACGCGTTTTGATAATAAAGGCGAGGCGTTTTACGATTTGATGTCTGCATTGCATAAATCAGTGCGCGGTTCGGCACCGGATGCGGCTTTGTATTGGTTTGCCAGGATGTTGGTCGGTGGCTGTGATCCTTTGTATATCGCAAGACGGGTGGTACGCATGGCGAGCGAAGACATTGGCAACGCCGACCCACGCGCTTTGACAATCGCCTTAAATGCCTGGCAAGTGCAAGAGCGTCTGGGTTCGCCAGAAGGTGAGCTTGCGATTGCACAAGCCGTGGTATACATGAGTGTGGCAGCGAAAAGTAATGCGGTGTACACCGCGTATAATGCAGCGATAGAGGCTGCGAAATCGCACGGTGCATTGGAAGTGCCGCTGCATATTCGCAACGCACCCACCAAGCTCATGAAAAGTTTGGATTACGGTAAAGCGTATCGTTATGCGCATGATGAGCCGCATGCGTATGCCGCAGGCGAGTCATACTTGCCGGATGAGATTAACGATTTGTCTTTGTATCATCCGACGGATCGAGGGCTAGAGAAAAAGATTGGGGAAAAGCTCGCGTTTTTGCGCGGCTTGGATGCTGATGCGTAATTTGCCATGTATGTCATTATCAACCTTCGCCTGTCTTTCTACCTTTAAGGGGGCTGGGCAATAACGTCATTGCGAGCGAACGTTAGTGAGCGCGGCAATCTGGACCATTAATCTTGAGATTGCTTCGTCGCTTCGCTCCTCACAAAGACGGTTGCTACGTTTAACTAGGAGCCAAACATGCTGATCAACATACTCTTTATCGCCTTAGGCGGCGCAGTGGGCTCGGTATTGCGCTACCTGTTAAACTTTGTGGTCACATCATTTTATCGCGGGCATTTCCCTTTGGGCATTTTATCGATTAATGTGCTCGGCAGTTTTCTCATGGGTTTGATCGCGACCTATGCTTTAAAACAAGCACCGTTTTCGCAAGCCTTACAAAGCTTTGTGTTGATCGGTCTGTTGGGTGCGTTTACGACCTTTTCCACCTTTAGCCTGGATGTGGTCAACTTCTGGCAGCAAGGTCATCTCGGCCTTGGCCTGTTGAATATCCTACTCAGCGTTGTATTATGTGTGCTGGCTGCCAGTTTGGGTGTGGCCTTAATCATGGGAAAATAAAATGCTAGACAGTAAAGTATTACGACAAGACCCACAAGCCGTGGCCAAAGCGCTCAAGCGTCGGCACTTTGAGCTCGACGTGGGGCAATTCACAGCCCTAGAAGAAAAGCGCAAAGCCTTACAGGTTAAAGCCGAAGAACTCAAAAGCCAGCGTAATACCTTATCGAAATCCATCGGCCAGGCTAAAGCCAGAGGTGAGGATGCCGCCCCGATTATGGCGCAAGTGGCAGGCTTGGGTGATGAGCTTAAAGCCGCTGAAGACGAATTTAACGCGGTGCATGAAGCACAAATGGCGATCATGCAATCCATTCCAAACATTCCGCAAGACGATGTGCCGGTGGGTAAAGATGAAAGCGAAAACGTGACACTGCGCAGCTGGGGTACCCCGCGTGAATTTGATTTCACCCCGAAAGATCATGTGGCCTTAGGGCAGATTAATGGCTGGATGGATTTTGATGCCGCGGTAAAACTCAGCGGCTCACGGTTTGTGGTGCTGCGCGGCCCCTTGGCCAGACTGCACCGTGCTTTGGTGCAGTTTATGATGGATGTGCACACGCAAGAACACGGTTACGAAGAAGTGTACGTGCCGTATTTGGTCAACAGTGCCAGCTTGTATGGCACCGGTCAGTTGCCGAAATTTGGTGAAGACTTGTTTCACATTAAAGACCAGGATTTGGCGTTGATTCCAACGGCCGAAATTCCGGTGACGAACCTCGTGCGTGATGAGATTGTGCCGGCTGAGCATTTGCCGTTGCAGTTTGTCTGCCATTCGCCGTGTTTTCGCAGTGAGGCGGGCTCTTACGGCCGTGACACGCGCGGTATGATTCGCCAGCATCAGTTCGATAAAGTCGAGCTCGTTTGGGTGGTGAAACCTGAAGAGTCCGTGGCGGCACACGAGCAGTTAACCCGCCATGCGGAAACGATCTTAGAAAAGCTGGAGCTGCCGTACCGTACTGTGAAGCTGTGCACGGGCGATTTAGGTTTCTCCTCCAGCAAAACGTATGATTTGGAAGTGTGGCTACCGGGTCAAAATACGTATCGTGAGATTTCTTCGTGCAGTAATATCCAAGATTTCCAAGCGCGCAATATGCAAGCGCGTTTTCGAAACGAGCAGGGCAAGCCGGAGCTTGTGCACACCTTAAATGGCTCTGGCTTGGCGGTCGGCCGCACCCTCGTTGCGATCATGGAAAATTACCAGAGCGCAACGGGTGAGATTCGAGTGCCTAAGGCGCTGGTGGGGTACTTGGGCTTTCAAGAGGGGCATCCGCAGTACCTTTAAGACAAATCTCTCTTATGTGTCGTTGATCGTGTTCTGGAACGTGCTGCGCGATGAGCTCGTCCAGTGTTTTTGTGTTAATTTGATGACTTTTAGGTTTTTCATTCAGTGCGTCAATAAACTGGTCTAGGTAGTCGATGTTATTTTTTTCTAGGCGCTTTAGTACAATTTTCACTTGAATTTTGTCTGCGGCATGGTATTTCGAAGCAGGCCGTTGCTGTTGGGGTTTTGCTTGAAGGCGCTGTTCAACCGTGGCGGCTGCAGCTCTAACTTGAGCAAGCTCTTGTGCCTGCAGCGCACGGGCTTCTGCAAACTCAGGCGAAGCTGCCACCTCATCTGCGACTGTCCTGGCTTTAGTCGCTGTTTCTCTTGCTTCATTGGCAGCTGTTTCGGCATTTGCAATCGCATTTTGTGTTGAGTCAGTGGGCGTTGAGGCACTTGGGGTATTTTTTCTAATCATCCAAGACATGTAGGTTATGAACATAGCATAGAGGCTGGTGTTTTCAAGCGGCGCTTCATTATCCCCTTGTCCTAAAACGGCTAGAAAAGGCGCAAGCAGCTGGTGATTTAAGCCGGGCACTTCATCAGCTGCTGCTGCTGATTCATTGTTATCTGGGATAACTGCTGCTGACTGTTGAGCGCGCGTCACAGCTGCTGTGGTGCTCGTAGCACTAAGGGCTTGTGCAGCAGTAGGTTCACCACTTATTATTGGTGTTGGAGTTACAGCAGCAGATGCGCTGTTTAGAGCACTGCTTGCAGCTTGCAAGTGCGCATCATCGCTGTCTGCTGCGGCAGTCGCAGCTTGAGCGGTATCCTTCTCCGTCGGCATAGAGCTTGCTGATTTTTTTAAACCCAAACGAGTAGCTACCCATCTGAACAGTCTTCTGGCTCTTCCTGTGTGTTGCTGTGTTTGAGCCTGTGGTTGAGTTGCTGGCCTGGGGTTCGGTCTTACTATTTTCTCCCGATAGGGATCTAAGGGGTTTTTTGGTGGGGGCTTTGGCTTACCGGGGCGCCTTGACCAAAGTTTCGCAATACCACGCCCAATAGCCAGCAAAGGGTTCGGGCTGACTTTTCGTTGCGTTCTGGCTCGTGGGGCTTTGGTTTGCCCCGATGGTGCGACAGTTAAGCCTTTTGCGAACCGACTACCGACCTTTTTTT
The DNA here is from genome assembly GCA_002796245.1 of Gammaproteobacteria bacterium CG11_big_fil_rev_8_21_14_0_20_46_22. Taxonomy (NCBI): domain Bacteria; kingdom Pseudomonadati; phylum Pseudomonadota; class Gammaproteobacteria; species Gammaproteobacteria bacterium CG11_big_fil_rev_8_21_14_0_20_46_22. Next base: position 25,245 of record PCWT01000003.1, read on the forward strand.
GCATGGTGGCAACCGGGTGTAGCAGAGTATTGACAGCATTGTTAAAAAACCTGGAGGCCTGTTCGTTTAAGACTGTGCTTGTGGCTTTGGGGGGTGTTTCTGCTTCAGGTGCTGCTGAGTTTGTTTCAGCGTTCGGCTCTTCGATGTATTGGCGAGCAGTTTCATCTTTTTTCAATTTTTCATTGAATTCTTTCAGTGTTTGAATCTGTGCTTTTCGAAACATGACTTCGTCAAATTCAAGACGTACATTTCTTAATTTGACATATCGGTCCATTAGCGCGTTATCAAAGTCTTTGATCAGTTTTTTGTCGCCGGATGTTTGAATGAGCGTATGGGTGTTGTTCAGCGTTTGGCTGCTTTGCGTGTCAGTGGTTTTAGCGGCTTCTGTTTTTTCTGGGCGCGCAGGTAGGCCAAGCAATGTGTCGATTCGGCTCTCAACCCTTTGTCCGAACTCATCTTGAGCATACAATGCCGTGCGTGGCTTTTTGCTCAGTGGCTCGTCATATTCGCCGCGTCTAGGGGTGCTTGAATAGGAGGAAAAAAGCTTGTCTATCTCTTCAAACTCTTCGTCACGAGTCAGTCTGTTTTCGAAAACGCTGGACGCGCGTGAGTTAGTGCTGCGCTCGCTGCTGGTGCTGGCTTCGCTTTTTTCGCTGAACGGCTCTGCGCTGCTCACACTGCGAGGTGATGAGGGTGGGGTAGCGGTTCTTGAGCTAGCTGAATCTTCGGCGCGTGGTGTGGGTGGCGTTTTCACCTCAGTGGCCGCTGCTGCGGCAGCAGGAGCTTGCGCTGTTGTAGCTGCTTTGGCCCTGGCTTGTTTGTGTCTTTCTTCCTCTTCCGTTCTAATAGCCTTTTCGTAGTCTTCAAGTGTTGAAAGCATGTCGTTACTTTTCTGTGCGATTGCAGCAGCTTGCTTGACGCACCCTTCATCCGCAAGGGCTTGGATAACACCATCGACAGCTGTTCTGGCTTGTTGGCCGTTAGTGCTCTTGTTGTTGTACGCATCAGCTAGGCTTTTGATCGTTTGTGGGCTTTTCCTTTGATCGAGCCCGCTTTGGATGTGCAACAACACCCAATAACCGCAGCTGCTAGCGTCCGTTTGTTTTTGAAGGGTTTGGCAGTTTAGTTCTACACCATCGCCCAAGGCAGCTTCTACAGCCTGCTTGTGATTGGGAGTGACTTGCTTAAGCGGGTCATACAGCGTTGCACTTTTAACCACGACCTGGCCATTGCTTTGGTGTTCAAGTTCAATGGCTAGGTTTGTCCAGTGTTGCTTGTCAGACAAGGGGATATAAAACGTGCTACTGCTGCTAGGGGTGCTTTTTTCTTTGAATTGAGATTTTAGTGTTGATAGTCTTTGTTGTAAATTTTCAGTGGTATATTGCGTTTCATTTTGGTGGTTTCTGCCTGCAATGCTCTCTGGGTATAAAAAGTAGACCTTTTTATCTTCAAACTTTAAGATATCAGTTTCACGCAAAGCAAACAAGCTAAAATCAGCCGCGTCTAATTGATGATTTTGTGCTGGGGCTTGGCCTGCAAGTATAAATGAAAGCGTTGAGGTTTTGTGTTCTTGAACTGCATGGGTTAATTCATTAAGAGAACTTAGAAGAGCGGTGGGGTTTAGCTTGTGCTTTTCGACAGCTTCGGCCAACGTGTTGGGTATTTGTTCTATTTTCATGGTAAGCCTTTAGAGTTCGCCTATTATTTTGGTCAATTTTAACCCGTTTTTTATCTTGAATCAATGGCCTTAACGCTAAATAGTTGTCTAGCCCGGGTCGCGCACTGGGGTTTCGAATCCTCGCCGTCCGCCAATTAAAAAACCAATGGCTTTTTTAATTAGACTGGAGCTTTTTCATAAACTTTAGCAATGAAATAACAGTCACATCACGACCCACTGAAAACTCATCATCACCACCATAAAGTACATATTTTTGAGTTGCGCCAACATCATCACATGTTTGGCTGTAATGCTTATCCAATTTAGGTGAGATGCCGTGTTTGATTTCTACCGCCCAAACTTCTGATGAAGGCATCTTAATCACTAAATCAATTTCTGCTCCAGCAGCTGTGCGATAAAAATAAGTTTCAGCACGACGCGGTAATATCGAGTGGATATTCTCAATGACAAATCCTTCCCAGCTTTTACCTAGAACCGGGTTAGAAAGTAAAGCGTTATAACTATCAATGCCCAATAAACGATGTTGAATACCGCTATCACGAATATAATAACGCGGCGATTTAACCAGTCGTTTTTTTACGTTAGCATGCCAAGGTTCCAAACGTCTAACCAGCAAAAGATCCACCAATATATCAATGTAATGACTAACCGTTTTACCATCAATTTCTAAATTGCCTCCTAGTTTGGAGTGGTTTACGGGCTCGCCCTGCAAGTGAGCTAGCATCGTCCATAAACGACGCAACCTATTTGCAGGCACATGGAAACCCATTTGTGGCACATCTCTTTCAAGGTAAGTACGGATCAAATCTTCAAGCCAATCCATCGCCATGTCGTCATCGATAGCCAAATAACTATCTGGAAATCCTCCGCGTAACCAAAGTTTTCGCTGTGCTTTCGAATCACTGTCAAGTTCAAGGATATTCAGGCCACTCATTCCAATGTAGCGAATACGTCCAGCAAGGCTTTCAGAAGCTTGGCGCAATAAATCCATGGAAGCTGATCCAAGCAGTAAAAACTGCCCCGCCTTATGACCTAGCGCTCTATTTTTATCAATTAGTCCCCGTAATACCATGAACAAATCTGGCGTTCGTTGTATCTCATCAAGAATGATTAATTTACCGCTTTGACTGCTTAAAAAGCTGACTGGATCATTAAGCTTCAATAAATCTTCTGGTGATTCTAAATCAAGGTAAATGGAATCTATGTTTTTTGATAGGCTTTTGGCAAGAGTAGTTTTGCCTACTTGACGGGCACCAAGCAAAGCAACCGCAGGTACTTGCGATAGACTTTTTTTAAGTTTTTCTGTCACCCAGCGTATCAACATACCTGGTATAATAGGATATATATTCCGAAATTACAAGGTATAAAAAGAATTTTAATGACTAAGTTATTGATGAGATCAGCGGCGTTAAGCTACAAGCTATTGGAAATTGGTGGAGTTTTTAATTGCAAAAACGCCCTAAATAATCTCACCACTCCATAATTGCTTTAAAAAAGCAAGCCAAGACATAATCTGAATCGATAAACTATCGTTTACTTCTAAAATTCTTTCGCGTCTGTCTTGCGAAACAACAACAGGCTTTGCTTTAGGATGTTCTTCACAGAAACTAATTAAACCCTTCAAATCTTGCCGATGAACTTGCTCACTTATTTTAACTTCGATGGCCACTTTCGCATCACCTAAGATAAAATCTACTTCCAATCCTGTTTTGGTGCGCCAATAAGTGATATCGATACGTTTGCGTGAGTAATCAATATACGCTTTAAGCTCCATTAAAATAAAATGCTCAAAACTTTGGCCTGCAATTTGGCCTTTTAAGCTTATTGGTTTTTGTTTGGCAAGGTAATTTGCAACGCCAACATCAAACAAATAAAATTTAGGTGTTGCTGTAATGATGTCACGTTTTATTTTTTTTCTGTAAGGATATATATGATAACCCAACATGGTATCAATAAGAATTTGGTAATAACCTTGCACAGTGGTTCGATCAACGCCACAATCACGCGCAATATTGTTCGCATTTATCATTTGCCCATTGCAAAAGCCAGCAATATCGAGAAAGCGTGAAAATCCTTTAAGGTTTCTTACTAAAGCTTCATTGCGAATTTCTTCTGTTAAATAAATATCAACATAAGCTTGTAAATAATCATTAATGAATTCTGGCTCTGCATCATAGTGGCAAGGAACTAACCCATATTGAAGGGCTTTTAATAAATCAAAACGCTTAATTTCAGCAAAAGTAAGAGGATACAAATGGTATATCCATGCTCGTCCGCCAAGCAGATTAGTTGCCTGATTCTTTAATTTACGTGCACTCGAGCCACAAAGGATAAATTGCACATTTTTATCCTCTATCAATCTATGCACTTCATTAAGCAAATCAGGCACTTTTTGAATCTCATCGAGAATAACAGGGCGCTTTAATTTATCTTTAGAAAGCGCACTAATTTCTTCGTAAAGTAAATGAGGCTCACGAGTAAAGCGGGTGATTTCATGCGTGCTAAGCAAATCATAATAAATTGAGTCAGGATAATGCTGCCTGAGGTAGCTCGATTTACCTGTCTGCCTTGCACCCCATAAAAAGGTGGATTGCTTCACTGGTAATTTGATTTGCAATTTACGTGTATACATGCCCGTATAGTAATACTAATTGCGAGCCCTATCAACAAATAGTTTTTAATTTCTAGAGGCGCTTTTAATGTTAAGTTAATATTAAATAGTTAATATTGATAAAAAATAGAACAAATGGATATCTTATGCCTCAAACTGCTCCCCAATCTCTTCTTGGAAAAAGACAGGCCAGTGTCGTTGATGGGTTATCTCCTGAGCGGTCCGCGCACCGACTTGCGGGACAGCGAATGCAGGTGTTATCTCTAACTGGGCGATCGAGGATCAAAATAAAGAATCGAGCTGAATTGTTGGCTCATGTGCAAAAATATAAAAATGAATATCGGGTCGATCGAGAGGCATTGTCGCGAACGATTGCTGCTTGTGGTGGTCCTTTGCCGGCATTACAGTTGCTTTTGGAGGCGAAAAACAGGAGGGACGATGATTTTCGTGTTCTTGTTTCATTAGTTGGTTCAACGCTTTCATCCGAGCGACCTATTGAGTCTCTTTTGGCTTTATCACTTAAAACTACCAGGCTTCGAAGGATTTTTTTGCCTTATCTTATAGTAGCATTTCCGCACGTGCCAGGGATGGCCGAAACACATCCTGAGACTAGCGACTCGCCTCGAGAAAATCACTTTGAAACAATTCTAAAAATAACAGCTGATTCGATTAAATTAGATAATTTGATTGATCCTTCTCAGAAAGCGGCGCATTTTTTATCTTGTTTTGCGCATCGTAAACTTCGGTGTGCAGGCAGGGATAGGATTGTGGCATATGCGAAAAGTGTTTTTTCACCTGCGCAGCAAATGACGGGCTTGGAGGTCGTTGCGCTCGATCTGGTGAGATCAATGCCTGCGTTTAATGATTATGTTTCTGCGTTAATGAGTGGTGCTGAGCGCGATCCGGCCGTGTTTGATTTCATGATTCTTCATTCTGGGGAATCTTTATCCGGCTGTTTCTCTTCGTTGCGAAGTAAGGGCTGGTCTAATGCTAATTTAATAGATAATTTTAAAATGGCTTTGTTTAGGTGCAAGAATAAGAGAGGCGGTTTAGTCGCGTTGAAAAAAGCGCTTTATGCGAATTGGCGACAACGTTCGGATGATCACTCTCATTCTGTTGTTCAAATATGGCTTGCATTTGTATCGGAGCTTGATAGTCAAGAATCTTTGCGTGATTTGCCGAAAGTATGGCGTTTCTTCTCTCATAGTAAGGCATTTCTATCTTGGTGCATAGATTTGTGTTTAAAGTCTGTTAAGACTCCTGCTGTGGTAGACGCTTGTTATGAGGCGAGGCGCTCATTTTGTTTGGTGCAGGAAGCGCCCAAAAGGGTTGGGTTACCATTCTTTGAAGTCCCCCTAAACGCGTTGTCTTCTCGCGCTGGCGCTAGTTCTGACTCTAGGCCAAGTTCTGACTCTGACTCTAGTTTTAGTTCTGGCTCTAGTTTTAGTTCTGACTCTGACTTAAGTCATACGTCATTGAGAGGTGCCTCTCCTTTAACTTCGGCTTCGGCTTTTTATGGCGATTCCTTACGTAGCCCTTTGCCGCCCCCTCTTAGGGTGCGTGAGAGTTCTTCTAGGCATGATGAGTTACTGGTTCCACTTCAAGATTACAGATGTTCTTGAGAGAGTTTCCATCTAGTGCTTCTAGCTAACTTCGTTCCATGGGATAACGTAGAGATTTTTGTCTAGCTGGTATTTTTTTTGCACTGGCGAAACGAAATATCCTGTGGCTTTAGGGTAAGCCTCAATTTAGGGAGACGCCCCAGTTGGTTTGTGCGTAGCGCTTTGAGGGTGCGATTAAAATGTCATACCAAAATAGTAATGTCCGCTTTTACCAAAATTAAAATGTCCGCTTTTGAGTAAACCGTTATCCTGTGAGTTGACGAAA
>PCWT01000004.1 GCA_002796245.1 Gammaproteobacteria bacterium CG11_big_fil_rev_8_21_14_0_20_46_22
GGTGGTGAAGCGAAAGGCTACGACCAAATTGACAGTGCGCCAGAAGAGAAAGCGCGTGGTATTACGATTTCGACAGCGCACGTGGAATACGAGAGCAACAACCGTCACTACGCACACGTAGACTGCCCGGGGCACGCGGATTATGTGAAGAACATGATCACGGGTGCGGCACAGATGGACGGAGCGATTTTGGTGGTGAACGCGGCCGATGGTCCGATGCCACAGACTCGTGAACACATTTTGTTGGCTCGCCAGGTGGGTGTGCCTTCAATCGTGGTTTACTTGAACAAAGCGGACATGGTTGATGACGCTGAGTTGTTAGAATTGGTTGAAATGGAAGTGCGTGAATTGTTGTCAAGCTACGATTTTCCGGGTGATGATATTCCTGTGATCGTGGGTTCGGCGTTGAAGGCGTTGGAAGGCGATGAGAGCGAAATTGGTATTCCATCGATCATGAGGTTGGTAGAGGCGATGGACTCATACATTCCAGAGCCAGAGCGTCCAGTGGACATGCCATTCTTGTTGCCGATCGAAGACGTGTTTTCGATTTCAGGCCGAGGTACGGTGGTTACGGGTCGTGTTGAGCGCGGTATTGTGAAAGTGGGCGAGGAAGTTGAGATTGTCGGTTTGAAAGACACTCAAAAGACGACGTGCACGGGCGTTGAGATGTTCCGTAAGTTGCTAGACGAAGGTCGTGCGGGCGACAACGTGGGTGTTTTGTTACGTGGTACGAAGCGTGAAGACGTTGAGCGTGGTCAGGTATTGGCGCACCCCGGTTCGATCAAGCCGCACACGAAGTTTGAAGCGGAAGTGTACGTATTGACGAAAGAAGAGGGTGGACGTCACACGCCATTCTTTAAAGGTTACCGTCCACAGTTTTACTTCCGTACGACAGACGTAACAGGTGAAGTGATTCTTCCTGAAGGCGTAGAGATGGTGATGCCGGGTGATAACGTGAACATTAACGTACACTTGATTGCACCGATTGCGATGGACGAAGGTTTGCGCTTTGCGATTCGTGAAGGTGGTCGTACCGTCGGCGCCGGTGTTGTGGTTAAAATTACAG
>PCWT01000005.1:0-9413 GCA_002796245.1 Gammaproteobacteria bacterium CG11_big_fil_rev_8_21_14_0_20_46_22
CAATCGCGCCAATGGACAGTGGAATGATTATTGGGAAGAAAGAAAAGCGGCATGAAAACCTACACTTTTAATCGCACCCGATGTTAAGCAAGCATTTGTTTTTTCGCAAGGCGTGTAGTACAATGCTTACAGCATATTGTCCAAGTCCAAGTCCAAGGAGTAGAGAAATGGCAAAACATTTTTTGAATAAGCGCTTTTTTCGCGGTTTATTGGTTTTATTATCAATGATAGCGGCTAGTTCACTCGTATTGGCGGCCCCGGCCCCTGCAAGCGGCGGTGTCGACTCATTGAGCACAGTGGCAACCAATATCACCGGTAACTTTGGTGCCTTGGCGAAAATGATCACAGCCGCAGCCTATGTCGCCGGGTTTGGCTTTGCGTTTGCAGCCATTTTGAAGTTCAAAGCGCATAAGGATAACCCTCAGCAAATCCCTGTGGGTACGCCGATTGCCTTATTATTTGTGGGCGCAGCCTTGATTTTCTTACCAACATTGTTCAGCGTGTCTGGCGCAACCGTGTTTGGTAGTGGTGCTTCTGTGGGTGGCTCGTCAGGTATGGATAACGTCCCTGGTTTTTCACAGCAATCCTCAGACAAGTAAATATTGACAATGTAAAAAGGGCGCTAGCGATAGCGCCTTTTTTTATGTATCTGTTGGTTTAAGCTTTTGTGCTCGAAGGAACGATGGTGGCCACAGCGTGTTTAAAGATAAGCTGGACCGTATCTTCTTTGAGGCTGATGGTGTATTGATCGTACGCAATCACTCGACCGTGCAGTTTAATGCCGCTTTTGAGATAGATGGCGGTGGTTGTTCCATTTTCGATGAGAGAATCTAGAAAGCTATCCTGCAAGTTTTCCGTGTTAGTATGGGACATGATTCTAAACTACCTTAAATTAACAAAGTTTATAATTAGTATAAGTAATAGAGTGTTCTGCTAACATCCTTGTCGTTAAGACACGAGACACTTGCAGAGGCCTCTTAGAATCAGAAATCTATGGTTATTGTTATTTGGTAGTCTGATTGCTGAAGATTTTTGCATAGAAACCGTAGTATAGCAAGTATTTATACCCAATAATTTATGATACCATGACCGGTTTTAGCGGCGAGGTTTTACCCTGTGTTAGTCGACTCTCATTGTCACTTAGAACTGATTGCTGAGCATGAGCAGGGCGAGAAGGTTGATGAAGTGTTGTCTAAAGCTCGGGCAGCGAATGTCGTTTGTTGCTTAACGGTTTCCACCTCGTTAAAAACTTTCCCACAAATTCAAGCGATTGCCATGGCGCACCCCGAGGTTTTTTGCTCTATGGGTGTGCACCCGCACAATGAATTTAAAGAACACTATACGGTGGGTGAGCTACTAACCTTAGGCGCCCAGCCAAAAGTGGTGGCGATTGGTGAAACCGGTTTAGATTTTTATTACGATAACGATGATCGTGCTGAGCAGGCCAAAAACTTTCGAGCGCATATTCAAGTGGCAAAAGCCTTAGATAAACCGTTGATCATCCATACCCGTTCAGCACAAGAAGAAACCTTATCCATCATGCGTGAGGAGAATGCTAGCCAGTGCTCAGGGGTGATGCATTGTTTTACTGAGAGCTGGGAGATGGCGAAAGCGGCTTTGGACTTGGGTTTTTATATTTCTATTTCAGGCATTGTCACCTTTAAAAAAGCAGACAATGTACGTGAGGTGGCTAGGCAAGTGCCTTTAGATCGCCTGCTGGTCGAAACCGACTCGCCATTTCTCGCACCTGTGCCGCATCGAGGTAAAGTTAACCAGCCTGCGTATGTGCACGAAGTGGCAGCCTTTATTGCTGGCCTTCGAGGCATGCCTTACGAAAGCTTGGTTCAGCAAACGGGCGATAATTTCTTCAATTTATTCAAAGGGGCGTCGGTCTAATGCGATTGCCTTTGTCCATTTTTTTAGGTTTGCGTTATTTACGTGCCAAAAAGCGCAGCGGCTTTGTATCCTTTATTTCATTCGTCTCAGTGTTTGGGATTGCATTGGGTGTGATGGTCTTGATCACGGTGTTGTCCGTTTTTAATGGCTTTAACGCGGCGATCAAGCAGCAACTGTTTTCCATGGTGCCGCATGTGACCTTAACAGGCTATGATAACCGCCTTAAACGTTGGCAAACGGTTGCTCAGCGTGTGGCGAAAAACCCCGCGGTCACGGCTGTTTCACCTTATGTTTCAGGCGAGTCGCTGCTCAGCGCGAACGGTGAAAATGTGCCGGCGTTGCTCTACGGTATTCAGCCTGCGGCGGTGAATAAAATCATGAATTTGTCGCACAGCTTGTTGGCCGGTCATTTAAGTGCGCTCGATCAGTCGGGTCATTTTGGCATTGTTTTGGGCGCGGGTATCGCAGGGCGGTTGGGTGTGACTGTCGGCGGTACAGTGAATGTTTTTACACCCAGTATGTCAGTGACGCCGCTGGGTGTTTCGCCGCGTTTTCGAGCGTTTAAAGTCGCGGGTATTTTCCACAGTGACAATGGTTTTGGTTTTGATAACTCCTTGTCATTTATCAATCTGACGGATGCTGCGCATTTGTATGCACTGGGTTCGTCCATCAGTGGTTTGCACATTGATGTCAAAAATTTATTTCAAGCGGCGAGTGTGGCTCAATCATTAAGCGATGAATTTGATGGTCATTATGATGTGAGTGATTGGTCGGTGCAGTACGGTGCGTTTTATCACACGATTCAAATTCAAAAAACCATGATGTTTTTAATTATGCTTTTGATTATTGCGATTGCGGCTTTCAACCTTGTGTCGAGTCTGGTGATGTTGGTCAATGAAAAACGTGCCGAAATTGCGATTTTACGCACCATGGGCATGACACCGTGGGCTATCATGCAAGTGTTTTTGTGCCAGGGTGCGTTGATCACATTAGTGGGTATTTTAATCGGTACGGCGGCGGGTATTGTTTTATCACTGAATATCACCAGTGTGGTCAACGGTATCGAAGCCTTGTTTCATGTGCAATTGATATCAGCCAGTGTGAATTTTGTGAATTACTTGCCGTCTAAGCTATCGTTTTCCGATATTTGGCATGTGGGTTTGATTGCTTTCTTAATGGGTTTATTGGCAACCTGGTACCCGGCCTGGCGTGCCTCAAAAACTCTGGTCGCGGAGGCTTTGCGTTATGAATAAGCCGATTATTCAGTGTGAAGCTTTAAGCAAAATCTACCAGGAAGGTGCTCGCCAGGTTGAGGTGATCAAGCATGTCGATTTTAGTTTGTCAGCGGGTGAGCGTGTGGCGATTATCGGCCGCTCGGGCTCAGGCAAAAGTACACTGTTGCAATGTTTGGCAGGCTTGGACAAACCGACGTCCGGGCGGGTGTTGTGGCATGGTCAGTCGGTCGAAGGCTTAAGTGAGGCGCGCCGCTGTGCGTTGAGAAACTCAACCTTGGGCTTTGTGTTTCAGTTTCATCACTTGTTGCCCGAGTTCAGCGCGTTGGAAAATGTGATGATGCCTTTATTGATTCGTGGTGTCGATCAATCACAGGCCTTGGCCACGGCTGAGCAGATGCTTGAAGCTGTGGGTCTTTCCCATCGTTTGTCGCACAGGCCGCAGGCCTTATCGGGCGGTGAGCGACAACGTGTGGCCATTGCTCGTGCCTTAGCCGCTAAGCCGAAATGCTTATTGGCAGACGAACCCACGGGAAACTTAGATGAGCAGGCTGCAAAGGCTGTGTTTGAATTGTTGATGAGCTTGTCGCAGGCTCAGGGTTTGGCATTGGTGCTTGTCACGCACGATCTCTCGCTAGCCAGTCGAATGCAAACTTGCTATGCTCTCGTCGATGGAGGATTATCGCTTGAATCGTAGAGTCTTAAGTGTGGGAAGTGTTGGTGTATTAACGATGCTTTTAACAGCTTGTGCCCCCGATATTCCCAAGCCCGGTTTGATTTATATTCCCAGTCATGGTGCGTCCACCGTGGCACCTGGCAGCCTTCTCATGGAAAATTTATGCTTGCACTATGGTGGCGATTCTTCTTGTTTGTATTTTCGCATTGATCAAACCTATCGTTTTACCCGTGGCGGTTTTGCCGGGCTTTCTGAAACAGGTAACTACGTGTATAACCTCAATCCGAAGCAGTATTCGCGCGCGGTGTTAACCTTAGGCGAGGCCACGCCGGTGATGGTGAAATTGAACTTTAGTTCGCAGTCGACGGGGCATTATCAAGTCACACGTGCAAAGAAAACCTTATTCTCGGGTCAATTTACCTTAAAACAGGATTCATGATGACGGACGATACGCAGGATTCGCAGTCACAGTTACTTAATCAAGCCGCTAACAATGCGGCGCAAACGCTCGAGCCGAGTGATTTTGTGATCAAAATTAAAGGTCAGCTGATCACAGAGTTGCCGCAAGATTTATACATCCCACCTGAAGCCTTGGAAGTGTTTTTAGAAACCTTTCAAGGCCCTCTCGATTTATTGTTGTATCTAATCAAAAAACAAAACCTGGATATTCTCGATATCCCGATTGCTGACATTACAGAGCAGTACATGGGCTATGTGGAAATCATGAAGGCGATTAATCTTGAGCTTGCGGCCGAATATTTGGTGATGGCAGCGACGTTAGCCGAAATTAAATCACGCATGTTGTTGCCTAAAAGCCCGCACGATGAAGAAATGGAAGACGACCCGCGTGCTGAGTTGGTTCGACGTCTGCAAGAGTATGAGCGCTTTAAGCGTGCGGCTGAAGATTTGGATGCTTTGCCTCGCCAAGAGCGCGATATTTTTGTGGCCAACGCTGAGCCGGTTGAGTTAAGTGTGGTGAAAAAATTACCGCACATCGAGCTGAATGATATGTTGAAAGCCTTAAGGGCTGTGATGCGTCGAGCGGCCTTGCAAGCGCATCACCATGTTCAAATGGAGCCCTTGTCCATTCGTGAGCGGATGTCGACGATTCTTGATACTTTATCCCAGTCAAATTTCCGGGCGTTTACCTCGTTTTTCTCGAAAAAAGAAGGGCGTTTGGGTGTGGTGGTGACCTTCATTGCCATGCTTGAGCTGATGAAAGTGGGTATGATTGAGTTTGTACAGGCAGAGCCGTATGCGCCGATTCATTTGCGCAAACGAGAGCAGCTTGAGACGGATGCAAGCTTGTAGAAAATCATGTTATGATGTCGCACATTGAAGTTGTAAGGGTCACCTATGTCCTCTGAGCTGAATAAAATTATTGAAGGTGTTTTGTTCGCAGCCGATCGCCCGCTGGCGGTCGATGATATTTTGAACGTGTTTGAAGAGCAAGAGCGCCCAGAGCGTTCGGCAGTTAAAGCAGAGCTTGAGCAGCTGCTTGAGCATTATGCGGGGCGTGGTGTGGAGCTCAAAGAGCTGGCCAACGGCTATCAGTTTCAAACCCAGGCAGATTTATCGCCTTGGGTGAGTCGCCTTTGGGAAGAGCGTGCGCCGCGTTATTCCCGTGCTTTGTTAGAGACCTTGGCCTTGGTTGCGTATCGCCAGCCTATCACGCGCGGTGAAGTGGAAGAAATTCGCGGTGTGGCGGTGAGCACAAACATCATGCGCACCTTGATCGAGCGCGAGTGGGTGAAGGTGGTGGGGCACAAAGAAGTACCCGGTCGTCCGTCTTTATACGCCACAACCAAAGAGTTTTTGGATTACTTTAATTTAAAAAGCCTGCAAGATTTGCCTTCTTTAGCTGAAGTCGTTGACCTTGACGAGGCCGGTAAGAAACTAGAAGCCAGCTTGAAAGCAGAGCAGGAAGCCGCAGAGGCTGAAGCGTTGGCCGCGGCTGAGCTTGACGCCAAACCGGTTGATCCAGATCACCCTGAGTTTTCAGAGTCAGACTTCGGCGACGAAGAGGATGATATCGATATCGATGATGAAGCCTTGGCTGAGGCCATGAATTTTGCAAAAGCTTACGATGTCGATGCCATCATCAATCCTGAAGTCGACGAAGATGAGGGAAATGAAGCTGAGTCATCGGCTGACGATGATCAAGGTCATAATGAAAAAGCCACTTCAGAAGCCTGAGAAAATACAAAAAATCCTGGCTAGCCGTGGGATAGGCTCTCGCCGGCAAATTGAACAAATGATCATTGACGGTAAAATTCGCGTGAACGGCAAAGCGGCCACGCTCGGTGATCGCGCATCTTCTTGCGATCGCTTTGAGGTGAATGGTCAGCTTGTTAAGCTCGATGCAGATGAGGCGCCGGCCCAACTCATTATGTATCACAAACCTGCGGGTGAGATATGCACGCGCAGTGATCCGCAGGGCCGCCCCACCGTTTTTCACGCTTTACCCAAATTGCATCGTGGTCGCTGGATTAATGTTGGGCGACTCGATTTAAACACCTCGGGTTTGCTGCTATTTACGGACTCTGGCGAGTTAGCCAACCAGCTCATGCATCCAGGCGCGAATATTGAACGCGAATACGCGGTGCGTGTGTTTGGCGAGGTCGACGATGCTTGTTTATCCCGCTTGCTTAAGGGTGTTGAGCTAGAGGATGGATTGGCCAAGTTTGAGCGAGTGAGTCTTGCCGGTGGCAAAGGTAAAAACCAGTGGTTTAATGTCGTGCTCACGCGAGGTAAAAACCGCGAAGTTCGCCGCTTGTGGGAATCCCAAGGCTTGACGGTTAGCCGCTTGATTCGCATACGTTTTGGCAGCTTGCATTTACCGCGTGGCCTCAAGCCGGGTCGTTGGCAGTCTGTGTCGCTCGATCTCCTGGATGGCTTGCGGGGATCGTTATAAACCATTAAATTTTTAGCCATTTCTCTCTCCAAAGCTATTGGTTTATTGTTTTACCATTAACGGAAAATCTGTAAAGCCGATAAACACCGTTTGTCATCCCTTTGTTTCATTGGTGCTTGTAGTATATTCTAATGTTGATGGTGAATCTTGCGAAAAGGAATGTCTGCATGACAACAAATAAGCTAACCACTAACACTAAACAATCTGTTCAGTATCGACTGAAACTATTGCAAGTCAGTTGTGCCAGTTGTGTTAAAAGCATCGAAGCGGCTTTACAAGGCGTTGAGGGTATTGATGACGCTCAAGTTAATTTTGCTGCGCGCACGGTTTTTATCACAGGTCATGCCAAACCACACACTGTCATTAAAGCGATTCAAGCAGCGGGTTATCATGCCCTGCTGATTGAAGATGAGTATCAAGGCAGTGCTGGCGATCAAGCAGAAATAAAACACATGCGTCATTTGTTCTATAAAGCGCTCATCGCGGGTGTGATCGGTATCGCTTTATTTATTTTATCGTGGCTACCTTGGCAGCTCAGTTTAAACACGTTAATCGGTCAAATCATTTGGGGGATTTTGGGATTAATGACACTGCTTGTTATTTTGTATGCCGGTGGCCATTTATATCGTGGCGCTTGGAATGCCTTTTGGCAGCACTTAGCCACCATGGATACCTTAATCACGATCGGTACGGGTGCGGCCTGGGTGTATTCTATCGTCATTGTCATTTGGCCAACGCTAGTGCCTGAAAGTGCTCGCCATGTGTATTTTGAAGCGGCGCTCATTATTATTGCCTTAGTGGATTTAGGCGCCGCTTTAGAAATTCGAGCACGCGGTAAAACTTCTGAGGCGATTAAACGTTTAATTGGTTTACAAGCTAAAACCGCCCGCCGAGTTGATGCGCAAGGCAATGAACAAGACATACTGATTGAAGATTTACAGATCGATGATATTTTGCGCGTGCGTCCGGGTGAAAAAATTCCTGTTGATGGGGTTTTAACTGAAGGCCATTCTAGCATTGATGAATCGATGTTAACGGGTGAGCCCATGCCGGTAAATAAAAAAATGAATGATCTCGTTTTTGGCAGTACGATCAATAAAACAGGCAGCTTTTTAATGAAAGCGACGAAAGTCGGCAAAGACACCGTGCTGTCACAAATTATTCAGTTGGTGCAGCAGGCTCAAAGCACCAAGCCACCGATTGCCAAGCTCGCTGACAGTGTGTCCAGTTATTTTGTACCAACCGTATTAATTCTGGCAGTGATGACAGCAGTTGTTTGGTTTAATGTCGGCTTTGCTGCCGGTTTTGTTTTAGTGGCTAGCATGACGGTGCTGATTATTGCTTGCCCTTGTGCACTTGGCTTAGCGGCACCGATTTCTGTCATGGTTGGTATGGGTAAAGCGGCTGAGTATGGTGTGCTCATTCGTCATGGTGAAGCTCTGCAGCGTGCGAGTGAATTAACCACACTAATACTCGATAAAACCGGCACGATTACCAAAGGTCAACCGGAAGTCGTTAAGATTATCGCGACTCAATCTTTCGATGAAAGCACCTTGCTGCATTATGCCGCCAGCATTGAGCAAGCATCTGAGCACCCTTTAGCACAAGCGATTGTCGAGCACGCTAAAAAACAATCTGTTGTATTAAGCAAAGCCGATGACTTTAATGCCATTACCGGGCAAGGTGTTGCTGCTACGATTGGCGGTAAAGCCGTATTGTTGGGCAACCAGCGTTTAATGACGGAACATCAAGTGTCTATCGATCATTTGCTTGTCGAAAGTGATGAACTAGCCCGCTTAGGCCAAACACCAATGTTCATCGCCATTGATCAACAAGTGGCAGGTATCATTGCTGTGGCTGATCCTATCAAAGAAGATTCTAAAACTGCTATCCAGCAACTCCAAAAACTCGGCATTCAAGTGGTGATGATCACCGGCGACAACGAAAAAACGGCACATGCAGTGGCAAAACAAGTGGGTATAGAACAAGTGTTTGCTGAAGTATTACCTGAACACAAAGCCGATCATATTAGAAAATTGCAATCCAAACGCGCCGTCATTGGTATGGTCGGCGATGGGATTAATGATGCGCCAGCGCTTGCACAAGCCGATGTTGGTTTTGCTATTGGCGCAGGTACGGACGTTGCGATTGAAAGTGCGGATATCACCTTAATCAGCAATTCATTGCAAGGGGTTTTAAATGCCATTGCGGTGTCAAAAGCCACGTTACGCAACATTAAGCAAAACTTATTTGGCGCCTTTATTTATAACAGTATTGGCATCCCCATTGCAGCAGGCGTTCTCTATCCAGTCATTGGCTTGCTGTTAAGCCCGATGATTGCAGGCTTTGCGATGGCAGCCTCATCGCTTACGGTCGTTTCTAATGCCAATCGCTTGCGCTTTTTTAAAGTCAAAGGACAAAAACCATGATCAGTATTATCCTTTTTAACAGTATTGCTGCGCTCTTAATCATTTTGATCGTGGTTTGGTTTTGGTTAAGGTAATCGCTTGTTTTGTTAGCTTGGCTGCTTACTTTCATTGTAATGTCTCAGCACTTCCATTTTATTGGCAGTTTCTATGCCTGCGATAGGTAAGCTATCAGGATTTAGTAAGCCAATTTGCACCAAAACACTCGCTTGATCCCAATAAATATGTTCATGAGTCACTTTGCCTTGATCAAAGCCAACAATAACAAT
>PCWT01000005.1:9435-9832 GCA_002796245.1 Gammaproteobacteria bacterium CG11_big_fil_rev_8_21_14_0_20_46_22
CGGGTGCAAAAAACTTGCCCGTGGGGATTAGGCTGCTATAAAACTGCTTAACGCCCTCTAACCCTTCGCCACCAATGCACGTAGGAATATTATTAATGTGCGGATCAGACGTCATGGTTGCCAAGGTTGTTTCTAAATCTTTATTAAGCTCGGCATTGACGTGTTGGTTAAAGGCATCCAATAGCGCCTGTTTGTTTGCGGAAAGTGTCATAGAGAAGTATCCTTACCATTCTTTGGTTTTTAGTATAACGAGCGCAAGTTTAAACACCAAGTACAATTTCCCATCTCTCACATAGTTTGTCCTGTAGCCCGGGTCGTGACCCGGGATTATTTCTCCCGAATTACGCGCTTTTGCGCTAATCCGGGCTACATTTTTCTCAAGAAAATTCAGGCGGCT
>PCWT01000006.1:0-2366 GCA_002796245.1 Gammaproteobacteria bacterium CG11_big_fil_rev_8_21_14_0_20_46_22
TTTAGCGTCCTCCATGTCTTTCGATCCTTCTGTAATATTAAAATTACATGGATTCTAACGTTTTTTTCAAAAACCTACACTTTTAATCGCACCCGGTATGGTGCGCCGCCGCCTCCTACGGGCGTCTTTAATCGGCGCGCTGTCTAAACCGATAAATCACAAACGCCGGTAGCGTGAAAATCGCCATGCCAATCAACAGGGTGATCACGTAGCTGGCATTCGTGCCAAAAGGGATGTTTTCCGGCGGAATAAAGCCAATCACTAAAGCGACGGTGATGGTCAGTAATCCCAATCCACACACAAAGCTAAGGCCCCATTTGCCGCCTGGGATGCGATAGGCTTCGGGCTTTCGCTCGGGCTGGCTTTTGCGAAGTTTCAGTGCCGCTAAGAAAATGCAGGCGTAATAGATCATCGCAAGCTGCGCGGTCAGTGCGGACAGTAGCCAATAAGCACTATTGACGCTTTTGGATAATATAAAAGTAATGCTTAATATAATGACAATAATAGCTTGTAAAAAAAGAATATTTTTTGGCGCGCCATGAGGATTCTTCTTGGCTAGTTGTTTGGGTAGGCTGCCATCTTGTGCGCTGATCATCAGTGCTTTGGTCGGGCCAATCACCCAGGCGGCCATGCCGGCAAAACCACCCAGCATGATCAACACTTCAAACACGGGTGTTAGAAAGCTTAGGTGGTAATGGGCAAAGAACAGCGCAAAAGCTTGGTTCAATCCGTTAACCAGGCTTAGGTGCGCCGGTGGCACAACAATGGCGATGGCCACAGAGGCTAAGATCAGGCTCAGAACAATCAAGACGCAAGAAATGATCAGTGCGCGCGGGTAATCTTTTGCAGGATTTTTCACTTCACCGGCGTGAATCGATGACATTTCAATGCCGAGCAAACTAAAGACTACCGCGACCAAAAAGGCCATATTGTGCGCATCACTCAGGCTGGGTAAAAAGTGTGTCGTCTCGGCACGGCTTGTGTGACCGTGTAGCCAAGCAAAGCCTAAGATAACCAACACAGCCATCGGGAGCATGGTGCCGAGTATGGCGCCGAGCTCACTGATGCGGCTTGAGACCTTCATGCCTTTAAGGTTAAACGCGGTGGCCAGCAAAAAGCAGATGATGATCACAGCAACCATATAGTAGGCATTGTTCACTAAATCTGGGCGAAAGAGGGAGGCGGCTGTCGCGCCGATAAACGATAGAATGGTCGGAAACCAGACTACGTTGTAAATCCAATCCAGCCAGATGGCGAAAAAGCCGGCCTTTTTACCAAAGGCCTCACGCACCCACACATAGGGCCCGCCGGTTTCTGACCAGTGTGTGGCAAGCTCTGCGGTGACCAGTGCGGAAGGAATAAGAAAGCCAATCGCGCCTAGGATGTAAAAGAAAATAATGGCGTAGCCGTATTCAGCATTGATTGGTAGGTTGCGAAGGCTATCGATTGCGATGACGTTGATCATCACAAGGCTGAATACGCTTAAGCGGTGATTTTTCGGCTGACTCATGGCAGGGCACTGGTTTCGGTAAAAAGAAGGCAGTCTAGAAGTTGATCAAAATACTGTCAAGGGATTCCTCGTGCTGTGAGCTTTTGATTTCTTTGCTACACTCACAGCTAAATCGTGATGGATAAGGAGCAGGCTTATTTTAGTATCATTTTCTCAGTTAAGCCCTGCCGCGCAGCAGCAGGCCAAGATCGTTTTGGTCTTTTTATTGGAAGTTTTATCGGCGGTAGGGTCAGTGTGCGAGCGCTCAAACGACACCCTTTGGTGAGTCACCTCTCAGGTTTTTTAAATCGGTGCTATGCTGGAAAAACCGGGCTGATCGATGATTTTGAAAACATCATGACTCAAGCGATCAAGCACTTTCAATCAGACAATCAAACTAATGCTTTAGTGATCAAGCGCTCAATTCTGAAAAAGTTTATTGAGTTATGCTTGGGTCATCCAGGCCTCAAGAAAGCCTATGAGCGTTTTTGGCAAGGGCAGGAGGGTGTTAACATGTTTAATCAAACGGCTGAGGCTCAAGAACCACTTGCGCATCAGTATAGACAAAAGCTTGCGCCGGCAGCGTGTAATTGACTTGCCCTGTAAAAGTGAACTGTTCATAATGGAGTGGTTTACTAAGGAGGGAGTAGGATGAAAAAATTATCGACTATCGCAGCTTTAAGTGTTTCGGCTTTGGCAGCCTTTGCCGGCGATCATTCAAAGGCGCAAGTGTATCAAGCGTACCAGACGATGCAGTATGGCGTATCGGTTGCGCGTAAAAGCCCTTCGTACACGACACAACTCCTTCTAATTTGAGTCAGGCAAAGCTGGGGGCTGGTATGGTTTGGGTTTAAAAAGCCTCACTGCTTGCTTAAAC
>PCWT01000006.1:2392-3384 GCA_002796245.1 Gammaproteobacteria bacterium CG11_big_fil_rev_8_21_14_0_20_46_22
AGCAATAACTTAGGGCTAATAGCGCCACAAGCTTTTTAATTCGCACCCGATGAACTAACCGTGTCAGCTCAAAGTTAAATCCTTTGCCTTTCAAGCAGCCAAACAAACATTCAATCGGCCAGCGATTGAGATAATGTTCAACCCCATCGTCTGACACATTGCTAGCGACTATCATGAGCTGTCCATCATCAGGCGACTTGGCTGCACTGATCGTTAGCAGCTGACCATAAAGACGACGCGCCCCAGATAAAGTCATCCGCTCACCCGGCTTAAGATGATGACACAGCCAGCCAACTTGAACACCTTTCCCTCGTGCATTGGTTGTATCCGCATCCTTTTTAACGCGAATACAAAAGGGAATTCCTTGTGAGACTAAGTAAGCAAACCATTCGCCACCAATGAATTCTCTGTCCGCCAATAAGCGTTTTATCGCTGATTTACCAAATAAGCGCGTAAAGCGATTGAGTAATGCGATACGATGTTTAGTCGCTGAGTTCCCTTTATGGGGTAGCAATAGCCATATCACAGGAATCGCGCAACCATGCCACTCGATACACAAAAATAAAATGTTAATCTCAAATGAACCCAGCGACCAATTCGTCCGATCCATCGTCAAATACTGAGGGCTGCAATCAAAGTCAAACAAATGAAAGATTAGCTTTGAAATAGCGCCATAATCAAAACGTGCCTTTGCTAAAAAACGCTGTAATTTACGGTAACGAGATGTGGATTGACTGTCGTCAAATCCTAGCTTGGCGAGCTTAGCCAAATTCACGGTATTGAGCGTCATCAGGCCAATAATCAAACAGGTAAAAGTTTTTAAATGCCTCTTGTCTAATTTGATGTGAGTCTTTATGCTTCGTTCTAGCTCGCTGATTAATTTCATGCTTTTCCTCCTGAAAATTTAGTCGTTTTCCATGAGGGGGCATTATCAGCGAGCCCTTTGATTTTTCAAGACTTTTTTAAATTATCCATGAGTTGTGTCGTGTACG
>PCWT01000007.1:0-28647 GCA_002796245.1 Gammaproteobacteria bacterium CG11_big_fil_rev_8_21_14_0_20_46_22
CCTGCACCTGGATAGCCCAATTATTGTTGAAAAAATAATCTGATTTAGTCGCCAATTTGAACAGCAGGAATAGGCTCAACTGCGTTTTTTAGGTTGATGGACCTTAAAAGGGCTGGGGCTTGGCTAGGGCAGTCTGACGACATCGAGCCTAATGAGGTGCTTGAAATTCTCGAGAATATTTCTAATCAGCTCAATCAGAAAACAACGCTTGATTGCAGAGGTGTATCGGCCAGCTTTGTTGTGGGTCAATTACTTCAAGAGCTTTATAATCTTGATATGAGTGAGTTCGTTGCTGCGTTGCGCCATGACATCGAGGTCATTCGTGGCGAGTTTTCATCAGCACCGCCGCCGCCTTAATTAGCACCTATTTTTGATCGCGTGTGGCTTTTGCCTCCTGCAACGTCTGGTAGCAATGCATTTTGTTGTATTGTTGCTGTATTTGAGTGCGTGAGGCTTGGCGTTGGAAGCCGCTAGGGTTACCGTTGGCATCTTCATTGCCGAACAACATTTGACGCTGTAAGGTGTTGCACTGTTGGATTTTGGTTGGTGCACTGTTTTGTGGGTTAAAACCACAGGCAGACAGTAGCAAGCTTGAACCTGTCATAATGGCGATTAAATGTAATTTTCGTTGCATATCCCGTCTATCCTTGTAACCATTGATGACGAAAGTGTACACCAGGAATAGATAATGACAAAAAGGAATAAAATAAAAATGCCACAAGACCCTTGTGCTCAGCGAGAAGCCCTTAATTACGAGAACCCGATCCCCTCACGTGAGTATATTTTGAGCGTTTTGAAAGAGGCGGGTGAGCCCTTATCACAAGACGATTTGGCAGAAGCCCTCGACCTTCATGATGATGAACAGCACGAAGCCTTGCGCCGACGCTTGCGCGCTATGTGTCGCGATGCGCAGCTCATGGTGTCGCGCAAAGGTTTATACGGTTTGATTGATCGCCTGCATTTATTGGCCGGTCACGTTGAAGGCCGCAAAGACGGCAACGGTTTGTTTTTCCCGGAAGATGGCAGTGAGCCTTTGTTTGTGCAAGCCAAGAGTATGCGCCAAGTCATGCATGGCGATAAAGTTTTGGTGCGCGTGCAACGCGGCATTGAAATTCGTGGCAAACGTGTGGCCAGCATTGTTGAGGTGACTGAGCGCAAAGAAGGCTTGATCGCTGGGCGCTTTTTCAAAGAAGAGGCTTTGTTTGTGGTTGAGCCGGATAACCAACGCATTAATCAGTCGATTATTATTCCTGAGGATAAACGCCACGGCGCCAAACATGGCCAGATGGTATCAATCAAAGTCGTGACACCGCCTAATCGCCATACGCCGGCGATCGGTGAAGTGGTGGAAGTCTTGGGTGAATACTTAGCCCCTGGTATGGAAACTGATGTGGCCATTCGCTCGCATGATTTACCGCATCTTTGGTCAGATGCTTGTGTTCGCGAAAGCGAGGCGATAGCGGATACAGTACAAAACAGTGATTTAGAAGGCCGCGTGGATTTACGTGATAAGGCCTTTGTGACCATCGATGGTGAAGACGCGAAAGATTTTGATGATGCCATTTACTGTGAAAAGCGTCGGGGTGGTTGGACTTTGTGGGTGGCCATTGCCGATGTGAGTCATTATGTAAAACCCGGCAGTGCCTTAGATGAAGAGGCGATCAAGCGCGGCAACTCGGTCTATTTTCCCAAGCGCGTGATCCCGATGCTCCCTGAAAAGCTGTCTAATGGCTTATGTTCTTTGCGCCCCGAGGTGGATCGCTTGGTTTTAGTCTGCGAAATGACTGTTTCGAATAAAGGTAAAGTCAGTCAATCCCGTTTTTACTCAGCGGTTATTCATTCTCATGCGCGTTTAACTTATACTGCAGTGGCTGATATGACGCAGTACGCACGTGATGATGTGCGCAAGCAGTATCGCCATGTGGTTTCACATATTGATGAGTTGTATGAGCTTTATGGTGTATTGCATGACTACCGCATGGATCATGGCAGTTTGTATTTTGAAGTGCCGCAGCCGCGCTTTATTTTCGATAAACAACTTAAGCTCGAGAAAATTTTGCCCGTGCATCGAAATGACGCTCATTGTTTGGTGGAAGAATGTATGCTCGCGGCGAACGTGTCCGCGGCTAAATTTATATTGGAGGCAGAAGTCGACGGTGTTTACCGTGTTCACCCGGGTCCTAAACCGGATAAAATCGCTGACTTGCAATCCTTCTTGCGTGTGATGGGTTTACACTTGGGTGGCGAGTTAAAGCCGGAGCCCAAAGATTATGCCAAACTCGTGTCTGAGGTGGAGTTGCGCCCCGATGCGGCTATCATTCAAATGCAGCTTTTGCGCTCATTGCAGCAGGCTTATTACAGTGTGGATTGTGCGCTGCATTTTGGCCTGGCGTTCGAGCATTACACCCACTTCACTTCACCGATTCGCCGTTATCCGGATTTGTTGGTGCACCGTATTATCAAAGCGATTTGTGAGCAACAAAAAGCGCCACACCCCTTGGCGAGCTTAAAGCGTTATGCGCAGCATTGTTCGCAGACCGAGCGTCGTGCTGATGAAGCCACGCGCGATGTGGCTTCGTGGTTAAAGTGTGAGTTTATGGCCGGCAAGGTCGGCGAAACCTTTGAGGCGATTATTGCCAGTGTCACCGGTTTTGGTTTTTTTGTGGAGCTTTGCGATACCCTGATCGAAGGCTTGGTGCATGTGAGCTCTTTGGATAATGATTATTATACCTTCGATGAAATCCGTCAGTGCTTGTACGGTGAGCGCACGCGCAGACAGTTTCACTTGGGTGATTCAGTGCGCGTTCGTTTGGTACGTGTGAGTTTGGATGATCGTCAGATTGATTTTGAGCTGGATGCACCGCCGGTTGAAACACCGAAAAAGAAAAAGCGCCGCCGAAGACGTTGACGTCTTAGCCCCTGCCTTTTAGACTGTGGTTCGAGTTCATTAAAAGGAAGGGATACCATGAAACGAGTTTTACTATTGGCTTTAGCGGCTGCGGGCGCCTTAAGTTTGGCAGCCTGTTCGCGCAGTGCCAGCGTTGCGCCGGGCGGCAACCCTGCGCTGGTTCATCACTCGGATGACGCCAAAGGCCAAAATGTATTTCCTGAAACACGCCCAGCCACCGGCAAGCGCGTGTTTATCTTTGATCCGAAGGACACCGCCTGGGCAGCCTATGATGAAAACGGCCACCGCGTGAAAACCGGTCGTGCTTCGGGTGGTAACAGCTGGTGTGAAGATATCGGTCGAGCGTGTAAAACAGCCGTTGGTAAATTCACGGTGTACGCGAAAAAAGGCGAAGAGTGTCAATCTAGCCGATACCCACTGGAAACCAATGGCGGTGCACCCATGCCACATTGCATGCATTTCTATAAGGGCTACGCGATCCACGGCGCCTACCATGTGCCCGATTACAATGCGAGCCATGGTTGTATCCGGGTCACACCCAGCGCCGCACAATGGTTGAACAACGATTTCATGCGCGTGGGCACCACAGTGATTGTGGAACCTTACGGTCACTCATTCTAAACAATGGCTGCGGCCGGCCGGCCCGCCGCACCCGTATTAGCGTCGTTGCTTGGCTGCAGGCTTAAGCTTTGCTTGTATAGCACGAACATCATTGAAGTACATGCAAGCATGAGGGAAAAGGCCAGGCTGGCAGTCTCGCCGACACTCGTTAAGTTGGCTTTCCATTGCTCGTTAGTTTGTTGTGGCGCTAGGCTAAAGGCGATAATAGCTAGGGTTGCCTGAAGCAAGCCAAGAAGCCCTTGCAGAATAGACCACATGTAGACCTCTTTTTGGGTGTTTTGTATATCTAATTGAGTGCGTGAGTCGAGGGCGGTTGCTCTAGAAACGAGATCACTGCATAGGACTAGAGGCGTTGCGCATAAGCCGGTAAGCAGAGGGTAGGTTATAGCAAGACCCATCAGATTGCTTCCTATAAAGATAGGGATAGAGGGTGAAAAAAAGAGCAGGAGGGCAAGCGCTAGACTGCCTAGCTTAAAACGATGCATAGTTTCTTTCGATAATGGGTAGCGGGGCATAAGAAATCTCCTTCTTTCCAGCCAGTATACTCAAAAAAGCTTAACAAATTATTACAATGACATGTCCTAGGTGATACGTTATGATCGCGTCATCATTTAGTGGAAATATCGTATGGATCAGGTGTTTGGCTTACACGCTGTCGAAAGTCTATTGCGCTTTCGCTCACAACATATTCGGCAGTTGTATAGCTTATCGAATCGACACGACAAACGTATGCAGCATGTGCTGGATTTAGCAAAACAAGCCGGTGTTCACAGCCTGTCGGTACCGAGAACCGAGCTAGACCGTTTGGCCGGTAGCAGTAAACATCAGGGTATTTTAGCTCAGGGCGATTTTCAGCTTGCCTTGAATGAAAATGATTTGTTTGAGGCACTCAAGCCGCTGGACCACCCCCCTTTTTTATTGGTGTTGGATGGTGTTGAAGACCCTAGAAACTTAGGTGCATGTATGCGTGTGGCCGATGGCGCAGGGGTCGATGCCGTGATTGTACCGAAGCATCGTGGTTGCGAGGCGACAGAAACCGTGCGCAAAGTGGCTGCGGGCGCCTTTGACTCCGTGCCGCTGATCCAAGTGAGTAATTTAGCGCGTGTGATTAAGCAGCTTAAGCAAGACGGTATCTGGTTTGTGGGTGCGGCAGATGAGGCTGACCAAACCTTATATGATGTGGATTACACGGGATCTTTGGCGATTGTGGTCGGCAATGAAGGCGATGGCATGCGCCGTTTGACAAAAGAACACTGCGATCATTTGGTCAGCATCCCTATGAAGGGTTATGTCTCAAGCTTGAATGTGTCGGTGGCCACGGGTGTGATGCTGTACGAAGCCTTACGCCAACGTGGGGTAAAGTCATGACTATCAGTGTGATCAAGCCCAATCGTGACAAAGCGCTGTTTTTGGCAAAAAAACAATTACCGGCTTTTGTTTGTGATGCGGTTAATTTAGAAGGTATTCATTATACCTTGCCTGAGGTGCAAACCTTGCTCGATGGGATCACCGTCGGTGGCCACACCTTGAGCGATGAGAAAATCACATTAAACCAAGCAGCAGCTTGGCGTTTTTTGTTTTCGGCGATAGAGTCTGGGCAGTTCGCTTTGAGCCAGCCCTTTGCTTGCCAGTTACATGCCATTGCAGCTAAAGAAGAATCGCTAACGTGGGGACGGTTTCGCGACGGGGGTGTCTCGATCGTCGGCACAGATTATCAGCCGCCGGCTGCCGGTGAGCTTTCTCATTGTTGGCAGACGATGGAGACAGCGGCAAGCGCGATAGCAAAACCTTATGAGCGCGCCATTTTTATATTTTTAAGCATGGCACGCACGCAATTTTTTTACGATGTAAATAAGCGCATGGGACGGTTTATGATGAACGGCCTCTTGTTGGATCAGGGTTTGCCGGCGATCAATTTGCCAGCGGCCAGGCAGCTTGAGTTTAACGAAAAGATGCTGAGGTTTTACCAAAGTGGCGATGTGAGCGAGATGACAGGGTTTATACTGACCTGCCTTGATAGCACCACAGTCGCCATTATGTCAGAATAAAAAGATATTGCATCGTTTCAAGAAATTTATATAATAGCCCTTCCTAACGTGCCGGCGTGGCTCAATTGGTAGAGCATCTGATTTGTAATCAGGCGGTTGGGAGTTCGAGTCTCTCCGCCGGCACCATTATATTTAAGCCTACTTTTAAGTAGGCTTAAATATAATGCTTTTCTGCTGATACGCTCGATCCCTTATCGCCTGATTACAAATCAGATTCCTTTGTATTGAGAGGCGGTTGGGTAGTTCGACCCATTTTGCAGGATTGCAAAATGAGTCCCTTGCCGCGCAGCGGCGAGGACCCGAAGGGCGAGCGTCCCAGGGATGGGCGCGAGTAATCTCTCCGCCGGCATTCTTCTTCGATATGAAGCCTGGGTTGAAATGCGACGCATTGATAACCCGGGAAAATCAAACCCGGCCTATCGCGCCTTTGGCGCTCAATCCAGGCTAACTAAGGGTTGGTATGTTGATTGATTCGATGTGCAATCCAAGGCGTGTGGGGTCATCCATGTAGTCAAAGCGTCCGTACATTTTACGCGCCAGATAGGCTGCAAGTGGCAAGCTGATCACGCGATTGCAATGTGTATACGGCGTGCCTGCGTGTGGTTTGGCTTTTCGGCAAACGAAGCGGCCATTTTTTTGGTACCAATAATAATTGTTGGGGTAAAGTGTGGTGGCTTCGGCGAGCATCAACTCTTTGCATTGCTTTTGTCCACAATAAATAGGTGTGACGCTGCAGGCTTTTTCGTTGTCACTATTAAGTCGGCAGCTTGTTTGATAATAAATGAGTTGATTTTTACGGAAGGTTTGACGGTACAAGATCGCCATGTGCCCAATGATAAGGCGACTGCCAGAGGTGGCCGGTTTGTTGCGAACAAATTCCACGATAGATGGTGTTGGAATCTGTTTGAACGCCGATAAATTTTCAGTATAGCCTCGGTCGGTTTTTGACATGAGCTGTGATTTTGGAATGTAGCTGAGTGTCACAATTTGTTTGTCAAAGCCTGTAAGCTTTTCTGGAGGATAGGGGCCAAGTAAGCGCTTGAGCATCGCCTGTCCAACGGCGGGTGTAAAAACACGGATGGTTTGCTGGGGCTTGGTTTTCTTGTCTTTAAACCAATTGTTTCGCGTGATAGTCACCGTGATGTTTTTTGTTTTTAGCTGAGTAAAGTGCGCACTTTTAATGTAACCGTTTTTCTCGTTATTAGGGTTAAAGTCCGCACTGATAAAATGATTGCGGTTAAAGTAGTGAACTTGGCTTGCGCTGTAACCCGGCGCGGCACCGTAGTTGATACGTAATATCGTTTTATCAAACTGATCGATATTATTCGAATTGGCTAGCGCGAGGATCATTGAGGCAAAAGTGGTGCAGTCAAAACCATCGGTACGATAGACGGGATCTTGTTGAATATGCATGGCACCTGGCGTGTAATGCCAGTGGCCGGCTTGCCAATCACTTTCACCGGTTGCGCTTTGATATAAGTAAGGTTTATTGAGAAAGGATTTGATTAATTGAATGATAGTTTGATCGGGCGATTCCTGTGTGCTTTTCTTTTGAAGAATGTTTTGAATCTTGATTCGCGAGGCGTGAAAAACTTGTTGAAGCCTTTGTTTGTTTAGCAGTGTGTAGTTTTGTGCGGTGGTGCTCGCATAATTGTTTGAGAATATGGCGCTAACAACGCCTGCGGCCATAAGAATAAAGCAGGCTTTTTTCATGCTTGGATTTCAGCCAAGTGGTTAGCCTCAAGGGCTGCGAGATACTGATGCCACAGTGTTTCACTCGGTTTTTGATCATCTTTATGTGGCGTTGCTTTGCGAGCTTTTGACAGTGCGCGCGTGGCTTTTAATATCTGAAGTTTAAGCGCGTGATCTGCTTCGGCGTAAACATTTTCCAAGCCACACAAGAGTTGCGCTGTTTTTTCAAAGCCCAACATGGTTTCATGCAATGCGCGACGTTTTTTCGGCAGCCAAACGATTTCATAAAAGGCATCTGCATACAGTGTTCGGTTCTCGCTTAGCGATTGCTCTAGCAAATTTCTTGCATCATTTAGGCTTTTGGCATCTTTTTGAAAACTTAAGAGATACTGTTTTACAGCATTTTCTGTGCGAATGAAGCTTTCTTTAAGTGTGCGTATTTGACCGACAGGAAAAAACACTGCGCTCATGATAACAGCGATCAAGGCACCCAAACCCGTGTCGTAACAGCGCGCAGGGATGAGGTGCAAGGTTTCATTCGGTGCGACAGTGGCGATCAGCATCACGACCATGGCCGATAGTGGCACGACAAAAATGCCATAGTTCGTGATGTTAAACGCTTTCGCATAAAAAGCTAAAAACACGGTAAGCACGAGCAAGGCTTGCGCCAGCCAAGCGTCGTGAATAAAGACCACGATGGTACTACCGATTAAAATGCCGAGCAGTGTGCCGAGAAAACGCTGAAGACCGCGGCGCAAGGTGCTGCCGAGTGAAGCCTGTAAGACTATCATGGTGGTCATCGGCACCCAAAAGCCCTGAGTGAGTCCGGCATAATCTTGAACGAGTAGGGCGATAAAAACGGCTAGGCCCATACGCAGCATTTTAATCGGTAAAGCCTTATTCATCGATTGAGGCTCCCAGGGCTTGCAGCGCGATGTCGCGTTGTTCAAACAGGTTTATCAGGCGGTGCGTTGCTTCGGTTTCAGTGAGCGGTCCGAGTGGAATCCTCGTTTGCGTGAATTGTGCTAAGCGAGGCTTGAGTGAGGTGTATAGACCATGAGCCAATGTCGTTTTGTCATCCAGTTCAAAGAAACGCAAATTACCAATATCGATTGCGAAAGCTCTGAGCCCTTTGATGTAAGCTGCACTGTCGGAAAAAGGTTTGGCGAGCGTGAGTAGCTCGCGCTCTTGTCGAAGTAAGCGGTTGCGCAATTCATGTAGACGTTTTTCTGCAGATGTTTTGCTCGCCATTGTGCGCAGCTCAAGCATAATCAGCTCAGCAATGTTGTGGCGATAGACCTTTAATAGACGCTGAAAATATAAAGCTGGGTTTTTTCGAAACGTGAAACTCGCAATCAATGCGCATGCTGTGCCAAGCAGCATAAAGCTAAAGCGCTGCAAGCCGCTGCCGCCAGGTAACAAGGGTAAGCCCAATGAGATCACCGCATAGAGCAAAACAAAAAAGGCGCGAACAGTGGATTCATGTCCTTTGCGTGAGTAGTAGACAAAGGCCATGGCCAGTAGTGCGAAGACGGGCGCGCTGATCAATAACCAGGGGCGCAGTGTGATCATGAGCCAGGCAATCAAGGCCGAGAGAATCCCGCAAATAATCACAGACAGGTGTGGGGTGAAACTCAGTTTGCCCACGCGCGTTTGCATAATGAAGGTCGCGGCTAATACAACCCAGTAATGCTCAGGGTAAGCCCAAAGTGAGCGATACAGTAGAATCGATAGAAACACGGCAAGCGCTGTGCGAAGACCTTGCTGTAAAAAGCTGTGGCAAGGGTCGAAGCGGTAAACAAAAAAGCGTTTAACAGCGCCTAGCATCTACGGTGCTTTGCCTAAATGAACCCAGTATGTCAGCGCGGCCATCAGCGCAAAGCCTAAAATATACGCCAAGCCGTAGCCAAAAACGCCCACAAGCACAATGGCCACCACGGCACTGGCGAGCGCGCCACGCGCTAAAGACAAACGTTTATAGACAAAGAAGGCATAGACCAGTGCAGCAAAAAAAGCCACGCCAATGGCCAGGCCGACATACACGCCGAGGTTTGCAGAAAAATCACGGCTGCCTTTGAACTTGAACCAGGCTGAATAGTGGTGGCCAACAATCACAGCGAGTCCGCTCAACATTAGCCAGAAACCGTGCAGGCCTAAAATGATCGCGACAGCAATGGCGATGATGCCTTTTAAGATATCGCCAATCAGTGCGGCAAGCCCGATGGGCCAATGAGGTGAGCGCAGCAGAGCCAGGCTGCTGTTTGTGGTGGGCTCTATTTCATCGCTGGTGATGAATTCATAGGCTTTGATCGCAATTCGATCAAACAATAAACTGCCCAGTGCATAGGCGATAATGAGTGATAGTATAAAAAACAGCATAAGCCTTAGCGCCCCTTGAAAATCAGCGCTCATCATATCAGCTCGCAAGAGTAAATCAAACTGGCTTTTTTGGGCTGGGACGGGTAAAGTGTCCGCCGCTATAAGGGGGTCGTTGTGTTACGTCGAGGGTGTTTTTTTGCTGTTTTGTTGGGCATTGCCAGCTTGGCTTGCGCAAAAGGCGCGCAACTTTCGTCACACTCGCTGCCGATCGATTATCAGCTTTCCTACGATGCGGTAAAAACCCAAGGCCAAAGTCGCCGTATGGGCCTGGTTGGGTTTAAGGTATTGCCTCAGTGGACGAAATATTTCAGCTTGGGCGTGGCGGCCTATGCGCCGATCACAGGTGAGACGGGCGGGTTTTATGCCTGGGGCCTTGCGGCTAATCTCAAAACACCGAAGTGGCATCGAGCGTATCTTAGCGCGGGTGGTTTTGCCGGCGGTGGTGGCGGCCACTCATCGGGTTTCGGTAGCGGCTCTATTCTCAATGGCGACGTCGCATTGATGTATGATTTCCGCTATTTTAGCTTAGGGCTGCATTACAGCTATTTTTATTTTCCTTCGGTTCATAAGCAGAGCAAGCAGCTGGGTTTGACGCTAAGTTTGCCTTACACCTTGTTGTACGAGAACCCAAGGCTAATGGGCCAAAGCTATCAGAACCATTTTTTGAGCACCTCAAAAAACTACATGGCGCTCGTCGGTCAGGCGTATGTGCAGAAAAAAGGCACTAAAAACACGGCGGGTGAGACGCAAGATGGCACGATTAAGCTGGTGGGTCTCGATGTGGGTCATTACTTTACGGGCCACTGGTTTGGTCATTTGGAATTCGCAGGCGCTTTTTCCGGTATTCCGAATGGCTATATGGATGTCTTGGCAGGCCCTGGCTATAGCTATTATTTATCGCCCATGATTTCTCTTAATGCCGCTTTGGATATGGGCACAGGCGGTGGCGGCTCTGTCGATACCGGTGGCGGATTTTTGTGGGGTCCTGAGCTTGGTCTGACGGCGCATTTTTCACCGCATTGGGGGGCGGGTCTTTCAGCCGGTTATTTGGATGCGCCGGGCGGTCGGTTTAGCGCTTGGACGCTCTCAGGCGAGTTAATGTACTGGTTTGACAGCGCCGTCTTAACGCAAGAAGTGAATAATGAGGTCAAAGCCTATGAAACTGCTTGGCGAGTGCGTGCCGGTAACGAGACGGTTTTTGATGCTAAGCGTGAAAACGATGAGCATAATGATACCTTGCAGTTGGTCAATATCAGCATTGACCGCATGATTACACCGCATATTTACCTGACTGGGCAGGGCGCTTCGGCATACTCTGGTTATCATATTGGTGGTTTACAAATCGGCATGTTAGGCGTGGGGGTACAAACCTCTTCGCTGCGCGCCTTGCAGCTTTATGGTGAATTGCTCGCCGGTGCGGCCGGCGGTGGCGGCTTAGACCTTGGCAAGGGTGGTGTGATGCAGCCAAAAGTCGGTTTGAGTTATTACTTCACGCCTTATATTGGCTTGCAAACCGATGTGGGTGAGCTGTATGGCCTAGATTCTCACTTTCATTCCACCACGGTGGGTGTGAATATGGTGGTGAGTTTTGGGCAGTTGGAGAAAGCCGCGGATGTTTGATCGGGTTTTGTTTGTGTGTGTGGGTAATATCTGTCGAAGTCCTTTGGCAGAGTACTGGGCGCGAGAACAATTAACAAAAGCTGGGTATTCTGTTGCGTGTTCTTCGGCGGGCTTGTCTGCTTTAGTCGAAAGCCCTATGGATCCGCATTCTTTAGCGATATTGGCTGAGCAAGGTATTGATGGCGCTGCCCATCACGCTCGTAAGATTGATGCAAAAATTGTCAGTGATGCTGATTTGATCTTCACTATGGAAGCCTGGCAGACCGACGAATTACTCCTTGCTTTTCCAGGGGCGCGTGGTAAAGTTTTTCGCCTGGGCCATTGGGTGGCGAGCGATATTGCAGATCCGTACAAACAACCGCGTGACGCGTTTGATGCAATATTTGAACAAATAAAAAATTACTGGAGCGCTTGGCAAGCGAAGTTATGGGAAAACTAAAGTACACACTCGCACTGCTCTCATGTTCGCTTTTGGCTGCTTGCTCCGTCGTGCCGGGTACTTACTTCTCTTATAATAGTTTAAACGATACCTATGTCGCTAATGGCAAAACCCACCATGTGTACATTGTGCCCGTAACAGCTAACAGTATCGCCAAGCATTACAGCGCACCGCGGGATTATCGAGTCGGCCCTTACGATATCTTAAATATCATTGTCTGGGATCATCCCGAACTCACCACGCCGACCAATCAAGAAGCTAACCCCGAACAAACCGGTATTCTAGTTTCACAAGAAGGTGATATCTTTTTCCCATTTGCCGGTAGTGTGAAAGTCTCTGGTTTAACGTTGAATCAAATTCGTGTGCTCTTGGAAAGCCGTATTCGCGCCTATATTCGTGATCCGCAAATCAGTGTGCGAGTGGCAGTGTTTAGAAGTAAAGAAGTGCAGGTGATGGGTGAAGTCGGTAAAGCCGGCGTGCAGCCGATCACCGACAGGCCATTGAGCATCATGGATGCGATTAATAATGCGGGCGGCGCCAATACAGTGACCGCTAATACTAGCCAAATTTATGTCTTGCGCTACACCAAAGGCAATATTTACGCATTCTGGGTGAATGCACAAATGCCCGATCAAGTCGTTGCGGCTGAGCATTTCTACTTGCGCAATAATGATGTGGTCTATGTACCACCAGCCGGTGTGTCGGCTTGGAACCGCGTGATTACGCAAATATTGCCGACGCTTTCGGGTGCGTCTTCGACGAAATCAGTGACGGGGGTTTAGGGATGTCGACCATGCATTCAGAGTCACGAATGGCGGAAGAGCAAGAAAATACTATTTTAGATTTAAAACAGCTATTGGCGCTCATTAAAAACAACCGCCGTTTTGTGTTGGTGATGAGTGTAAGCTGTTTCGTTTTGGGGCTATTATTTGCTTTTCTTAAGCCGCCTGTTTATCAATCGTCTGCGTTGATAGAAATTAAAAACGGTCAGGATGGCATGTCTAATTTGGTTGCGCTTCTGGGTAATGCGCCTGCCGCATCGGGATCACTTTTTTCGCGTCAGGCTTCGGAGTCTGATATCGAAACTTCCTTGTTACAGTCTCGCTATATTTTAGGCCAAGTGATTCGTCAAATGGGGATGAACCTTGTGGCTTACCCTCGCAAGGTTCCTCTGTTGGGCCACGTATTTGGTTTGCTCCACCGAGGCAATAAACCCGCCGCATCTTTTTTGGGTCTTAATGCGTATGCTTGGGGTGGTGAATCGATTAAGCTTGCCAAGCTTGATGTTCCGCAAGCACAGGAAGGCCGGGCATTTACTTTGAAGGCGCTGCCGGATTCGCGTTACGCGCTTTATGCCCCTAGCGGCGCGTTTGTGCTTAACGGTAAGGTCGGTGAGCTTGAGCATTCAAAGCGCGCTGCCTTTCCAGTGAGTATTGAAGTGGATTCCTTAGTAGCCCGCCTCGGTTCAAGCTTCATGGTTGAGAAACAAGAGGCTGGCCTTATGGTGGACAGTATTTTGTCTCGTTTGCAAATACAGGAGCAGGGGCAGCAGACTGGAATCCTTGAGCTTGATTACCAGGCGAAAACGCCCGACCAGGCGCAAAAAATATTGAATACCATTTTGGCAGTGGCTGTGACTAAAAATATTTCTGAGAAGTCGGCTGAAGCTGCTAAAACGATGGCATTTTTGAAAAAACAAATGCCTGATTTGGATAGTCAGCTGAGTCAAGCTGAGACAGCGATCGCCAACTACGGTAAAAAAACGGGCGTGGTTGATCAAAAACTCGAAGCGCAAGTATTGCTGCAGAATTTAAATTCTTTGGAGCAATCCTTGGAAACGGTTAAGCAGAAGAAGCTTGAGCTGTTGCAGAATTTTACGCCAAAGCACCCTTACGTGATTGCGATCAGCCAGCAAGAAAAACAGCTTGAGGCTCAGATCAATAAAATCGAAGGCGAGCTTAAAAATGCCCCAGCGAAAAATTTAGCGCTGGCTAATATGCAGCGAAATTTAGATGTAGCGGGTCAACTCTATCAGACGACACAAGTGACGATGCAGCAAATGCAAATGCTTAAGGGTAGTACCATCAGTGATGTGCGCCTGTTAAGTTCGGCAAGCTATCCTGCCTATGAAGCGCCACGAAAAATACCATTAATTGCTTTCGCGGGCTTGTTTTTTGGGTTTGTATTGGCAGTGCTTATTTTAGTGTTGCGCCAGTTGCTTTCGCCGAATGTTGAAAACCCTGAGGTCATTGAGGCAGCCTTACAGCTACCGGTACTGGGGGTCTTGCCGTACAGTGCTGCCGAGGCGCGGCTTCAAAAAGATGCGAAAAAAATTAGGCTTGGTGTGAAAGCTGAAAAGCGTTTCTTGCTCAGTGAAAGAGAGCCTAAAAACGTTGCGGTGGAATCACTACGTAGCTTGCGTACGGCCCTGGGTGTGATGATGGTGGGTCGAGCCTGCCCCATTATCGGTGTCAGTGGCGTTAGTCCGGCTGCGGGTAAAAGCTTTATTTCAGCAAACTTGGCTTTTCTTCTGGCGGGGATTGGTAAACGGGTTTTGTTGGTCGATTTGGATATGAGAAAGGGCCATTTAAATCGCTACTTCAATTTGCAAGTTGCGCCTGGGATGGCTGAGTATTTGAATGAGCAGGTTTCATTCCAAGAGGTCTTACATAGGAATGTGGCTAAGGGGCTGGATTTTGTGGCGGCAGGTGAGCGCGCGTCGCACCCTGCGGAGCTCTTAAACCAGTTCGATTTTAGCGCTTTTTGGAAAGGGTTGACGGCTGAGTATGACTACATTATTGTCGACACACCGCCTGTTTTAGCTGTGTCTGACCCTTTGCTCACTTTAAAACATACTACTATTAATTTATTGGTCATTGGTGCTGGCAATGATAATTTACATCAGATACGCCACACGCAAAAAGTATTCACTAAATCGGAAGTCGCTTTGCACGGCGTGGTGCTTAATCACGTGAGCAAACGCACGACCGAGGGTCACGCTGGGCGGTATAGCTATTATTATGACTATGAAGACAAGAAAAAATCCTAACATCATTTCAGTGATTGGCTTAGGCTATGTCGGCTTGCCATTGGCGTGTGCCTTTGCAGAAAAATTTGATGTGATCGGCTTTGATTTGAATCAAAGCCGCGTGGATGCCCTGCTTGGGGGGGTTGATGCCACGGGTGAATGTGAGCCGGCTCAGCTTGACAACCCTCGCTTACTATTGACGACGGATTCGGCTAAGTTAAATCAAGCCACGTTTCATATTGTGGCCGTACCCACCCCGATTGATGACGCACAGCAGCCTAACTTAAAACCTTTGCTCGGTGCTTCAGAAACGATTGGCAAGGTACTAAAGCCGGGTGATATCGTGGTGTATGAATCCACTGTGTACCCGGGTGCTACCGAAGAAGATTGTGTGCCAGTCTTAGAGCGTGTATCGGGCCTTAAAGCTGGACAAGATTTTTTTGTGGGCTATTCACCCGAGCGCATTAACCCGGGGGATAAAGAGCACACCTTTAAGAAAATTATGAAAATTGTTTCAGGCCAAACGCCTGAAACTTTAGAACAGGTGGCTGAAGTGTATGGTGCTGTGGTTGAGGCCGGCGTGTATAAGGCTTCATCCATTCGTGTCGCTGAAGCGGCCAAGGTGATTGAAA
This sequence comes from Gammaproteobacteria bacterium CG11_big_fil_rev_8_21_14_0_20_46_22, assembly GCA_002796245.1. Lineage (NCBI taxonomy): Bacteria > Pseudomonadati > Pseudomonadota > Gammaproteobacteria > Gammaproteobacteria bacterium CG11_big_fil_rev_8_21_14_0_20_46_22. Next base: position 15,368 of record PCWT01000007.1, read on the forward strand.
ATACGCAGCGCGATTTGAATATCGCTCTTGTGAATGAATTGGCTGTGATTTTTAACGAGCTCGGTATCGATACGACTGAGGTTTTGCAAGCGGCTGGTACGAAATGGAATTTCTTGCCGTTTAAACCGGGTTTGGTGGGCGGTCACTGTATTGGCGTGGATCCTTACTATTTGACGCATCGCGCGAAAAAAGCGGGTATTCACCCGGAGGTCATTCTAGCGGGCCGTAAAACCAATGATGGAATGGGGCAGTTTATTGCCGAGCAAACCATTAAACGTATGAGCAAGCTTTCATTGGCGCCGTTCAATACTCAGATCGCCATCTTAGGTTTCGCGTTTAAAGAGAATTGCCCGGATACGCGCAACACGAAAGTGATTGATATTTACCATGAGTTCCAGGCTTATGGCGCGACACCACTCGTCTGTGACCCTGAAGTATCGGCGGATGAAGTGAGCCATGAATATGGTGTAGCTTTAAGTGATATGGCTGATGTTCGGGATGCGGAAGTGGTGGTGCTAGCTGTGGCGCATAAAGCATTCACTCCAGTGTATGAAAATATTAAAACGGCTTTTCCACAGTTAAAGTTATTGCTGGATGTGAAAAGTGCTGTACCAGCAGCCCTCCAGCATGGCTCAGTTGAGGTTTGGCGCTTATGATTAAAAAACCTTCGGTTGCGGTTATTGGGTGTGGCTACTGGGGTAAAAATCTGGTCCGTAACTTCTATGAGCTGGGTGCGTTAAAAGCTATTTGTGATGTGAGCTCGGCCAATTTGCATGCCATGTCAGCACAATATTCTGGCCTTATTGAATATAGCGATGTGCAAACTCTGCTAGCTGATGAAACGATTGATGCTGTCGTCATTGCTTCTCCGGCTGTGTTACACTTCAACATAGCCAAGCAAGCCCTTCTGGCGGGTAAAGATGTCTTTGTTGAAAAGCCTCTGGCTTTAGAGGTTGCTGAAGGCGAGGTGTTGGTTGAGCTTGCCAAAAGCCAAGGTCGCATTCTTATGGTGGGGCACCTTTTGCATTATCACCCTGCTGTAACAGCGCTCAAAGAACTGATCGGACGAGGGGAGCTCGGTAAGCTCCAGTATATTTATTCTAACCGCTTAAATTTCGGCAAAATTCGCCGTGAAGAAAATAGCTTATGGAGTTTTGCACCACACGATATCTCTGTCGTGTTAGGTCTGATTGGTGGTGAGCCTAAGTCAGTGTCTGCGAAAGGGCATGGCTACCTTCATCAGCAAATTGCAGATGTTACTATGTCGCAAATGACCTTTGATAGCGGCATTAATGCCCATATTTTTGTATCATGGTTGCATCCTTTTAAAGAGCAAAAACTGATAATCGTTGGCAGTCAGAAAATGGCTGTATTTGATGACACTTTGCCATGGTCTGAAAAGTTGGCACTGTACTCTCATACAGTGCAGTGGCCAAGTGGTATTCCTGAGGCCGTTAAAGCTGAGGTAGAATATCAGCCATTAGAGGTTTGCGAGCCTTTGAAATCAGAATGCCAGCATTTTTTGGATTGTGTGCTCAAACGTGATCGACCGGTCACTGATGGTGAGGAGGGTCTTCAAGGTCTGCGTGTTTTGGCTGCTCTTCAGAGATCCATGGAGTGCGAAGGCAAATCAGTTGAGTTAAAACCACTGGCTAAGCAAACCTATTACGCTCACGAAACTGCGATCATCGACGATCATGTTAGCATTGGTGAGAGGACTAAGCTTTGGCATTTTACGCATGTGTTACCTCATACCAAGATTGGCCAAGCCTGCTCATTTGGGCAAAATTGTGTTATCGGCCCTAAGGTTTCTATTGGTGATGGTGTCAAGGTTCAAAATAATGTGTCGATTTACGAAGGTGTTGAAATTGAAGATGATGTGTTTTTAGGACCTTCGATGGTTTTTACCAATGTGACAAACCCTAGAAGTTTCATTATTCGAAAAGATGAGTTTAAGAAAACCTTGTTGAAAAAAGGCTGCTCAGTTGGGGCTAATGCCACAATTGTTTGTGGTGTTACGCTGGGTGAGTATGCTTTTGTCGGTGCGGGTGCGGTTGTGACGAAGGATGTTTTACCGCATGCGTTAATGGTGGGTATGCCAGCACGCCAAGTCGGCTGGGTCAGCCGTGCTGGCAACAATCTTGCATTTAATGATGAGGGTGTTGCGTTTGATCACAAAGAAGGCGCGTCGTATGCGCTTAAAAATGGTTGTGTTGTGCATATCCTTGATTCTGTAGAGGCTTAGTATGAATCTCCCTTTTGTTAATCTTAAAGGTCAGTATGAGTATTATCGTGCTGAGTTTGATTTGGCTATTCAGTCTGTCATCGATAGTACGCAGTTTATTATGGGTGGGCCAGTTAAGACGCTGGAGTCTCGTTTGGCCCAGTATTGTGGCGTGAAACATGCTATTGCTTGTGGTAATGGCACGGATGCTTTGCAGATTGCTTTAATGGCCATTGGTATTCAACCTGGTGATGAGGTCATTACTACGCCGTTTACCTTCATTGCCACGGCTGAAGTGATTGCACTTTTGGGCGCCAAGCCTGTGTTTGTCGACATTGAAGAAGATACTTATCTTATCGATCATCGTTTGATTGAAGAAAAAATCACGAATAAAACACGTGCAATTATTCCTGTATCTTTGTACGGCCTAGTCCCTGATATGGCGGCAATTGATGAGGTAGCTAAAAAAAGTAGCGAGCGTATCGGCCAGAAGATTTATGTGATTGAAGATGCGGCGCAAAGTTTTGGCGCAAGCTACCAGGGTAAAAAATCCTGCGCGTTGAGTGATATTGCTTGCACGAGCTTTTTCCCAACCAAGCCTTTGGGTTGCTATGGTGATGGCGGTGCGTTATTCACAGATGATGACGAGTTGGCGCTGATCATGCAGCAAATTCGTATACATGGCCAAGAAAAGCGTTATCACCATGTTCGTGTAGGGGTGAATTCCCGCCTAGATACATTGCAGGCAGCAATTCTCAATGTAAAATTGGATCACTTTGATGAAGAGCTCGTTGGGCGTGAAAAAGTGGCTAGGGCCTATGAGTTGGTTTTAAAAGGTAAAGAGATTGCTTTGCCAGTAGCGCGAGAGGGTCGTATCCACGTCTATGGTCAATATACTGTGCGTGTTAGCGATCGCGATACCTTTATTGCAAAGCTTAAAGAAAGAGGCATTCCAACGGCTGTGCATTACCCGGTGCCTTTAAATCAGCAGACGCCATTTAAAGATAGTTCGTTCACGCCGATTTCTGACAAGGTTGCACAAGAGGTCGTAAGCCTGCCGATGCCGCTTTATTGCGATTTGTCTTATATGGAGTCTTTAACAGATTTATGACATTTGCCATGCTTGTGACAATACTCACCTGCATGGGTGTAATCGCAGCACTGTTGAGTAATCGCTTCCGCCCAGAATGGGTCATACTTTCTTCGGTTGTCGTTTTATTAGTTTGTCACGTAATCACCCCGGCGCAAGGCTTTGCTGGTTTTTCTAATCCGGGCGTGATTATTATTGCAGCATTGTATGTGGTGGCGGCTGGTATTGAAGAAACAGGCGCCTTGCGTTTCGCGCTGGAGTTTTTGTTGTCTAGGCCTAAGCGGTTATCATCAGCCATGTTTCGACTGGTGAGCATTACTGCGGGTTTAAGTGCTTTTTTAAATAATACGCCTATTGTGGCGATTCTTATTGGTCAGGTACAAGTCTGGGCGAAAAAGCTTGGTTTTCCAGCTTCTAAATTATTGCTGCCCTTGTCGTACGCGGCGATTTTAGGTGGGATGTTGACTTTGATTGGTACGAGCACCAATCTTGTGGTGAGTGGTTTGCTAGTATCAATGTTCCATATCCATTTGGGGATTTTTTCAATTTTTCCTATAGGCTTTGTGGTTTTGGTGTTGTGTGGTACTTGGTTGGTTTTTTTTGGTTCACATTTATTACCGTCGCATCAAGTCTTGGTTGATATGACCGAAAACCCCAAAGAATACAGCGTATTGATGCGTGTTTCTCTGGGTAGCCCTCTTGTGGGTCAGTCACTGGCAAGCGCGCATTTGCGAGAACTGGCTCATGGTTACCTGGCAGAGATTGAGCGTAATAGTGTCATGTTGGATTCTGTCAGTGCTGAAACTTTGCTCAAGGTTGGCGATAGGTTGATGTTTGTCGGTGGCGTGGATTGTGCGCGTGAGCTAAAAGCTATTGAAGGGCTTGAGACTGATGCTCATAGTGAGCTTGATGTGAAGCATCATGCACGCGAGTTTGTAGAAGTTGTATTATCTGCTCAATCGCCCTTGGTGGGGCATTCAGTGAAAACGTCGGGTTTTCGTCGTCGCTATCAAGCTGTGGTTTTGGCTGTATCGCGTGACGGGGTTCGCTTGTCTCAAAAAGCAGGTGATATTGTTTTGCAAGCTGGTGATACCTTGCTGTTGGAATCGGGCGCGAATTTTGCGAAGAAATATCGCCATAGCCGTGAATTTCTATTAGTTAGCGTTTTGGGCGATGTTAATCCTTCGAGAAAACACAAAGCCCCTGTTGCGTTAGGAATCTTGTTGGGCATGGTGATTTTACATGTCGCAGGCTTGCTCGACATGGTGACTGCCTCGGTTACTGCGGCACTTTTGATGGTGGTGCTGGGTTGCTTACGACCGGACCGGGCGAAAAAAAGCATTCATTTTGATGTCTTGTTAGTGATTGCGGGCGCGATGAGTTTGGGGCAGGCTGTGCTCAGCTCAGGCTTAGCTAGTGTAATATCGCACGGCCTGCTTGAGCTATGTGGACACTCGCTTGTTTTGAGTATGGTGCTGCTTTACTGTGTCACGGTTTTGTTTTCTTCTGTAATTACCCATAGCGCCACAGCGGTGTTGATGTTCCCAATCGCTGCGAGCATGAGTCATTTGCTTGGTGTGTCGGTTGTGCCCTTTGCGGTTACAGTGATGTTTGCGGCTTCAGCAAGTTTTTTGACCCCTATTGGTTACCAGACTAATATGATGGTCTGCGGCCCTGGTGGCTATCGTTTTGGCGATTATGTCAAAGCGGGTTTACCTGTGACGTTTTTAGCAGGTTTGGGTGCTTTGTGTACAATCCCCTTTGTTTTCCCATTTTAACGTGTTTTTTTGTGTGAAACTTGCTTGGCTTTTGTGGTATGATTTTGCTGCTTTTTTTGGGGGAAATATGGAATTGCTCAATACGCCGCATGGCGGTGCCCTGGTTGATTTGTATGTTGGCGAGTATAATAAAGCCAGTTTAACGACTCTGCCCTCTTGGGATTTAACTCACCGTCAGCTTTGTGATCTCGAACTTCTTTTGTGTGGAGGGTTTTCCCCTTTAACCGGGTTTATGACGCAGGCTGATTATGAGTCAGTGCTAAGTGATATGCGCCTAAGCTCGGGGGTATTATGGCCGATGCCGATTACTTTGGATGTGTCAGAACCTTTCGCCGAAGGCGTGAATCTTGGTGAAAAGCTTGTGCTTCGTGACCCAGAAGGGGTAGCGATTGCTGTTTTAACCGTGAGTGATAAATGGGCGCCAGATAAAGACCATGAGGCGAGATCGGTTTTTGGTACTGAAAGTTTGGTGCATCCTGCGGTGGCATATTTAAAAAACACAGCAGGTGCTGTGTACCTGGGTGGCGAGCTTCAAGGTTTGACTCCACCCACACATTATGACTATTTATACTTACGCTCAACGCCTAAAGAGCTCAGAGAGCGTTTTGCCCGCCAGGGCTGGCGCAAGGTCGTCGCTTTTCAGACGCGTAATCCCATGCATCGGGCACACCAAGAGCTCACGTTTAGAGCGGCTAAGCAACTTGAGGCCAATCTGCTCATTCACCCTGTTGTTGGTATGACTAAGCCTGGCGATATTGATCATTACACGCGAGTGCGTTGTTATGAGAAAATTCTGAATCAATACCCTGAGCAAACTACAATGCTGTCTTTATTACCGCTTGCGATGCGTATGGGTGGTCCACGTGAGGCAGTTTGGCACGCGATTATCCGTAAAAACTATGGCTGTACGCACTTTATCGTTGGTCGTGATCACGCGGGCCCTGGCAAAGATGAGAATAACCAGGATTTTTATGGCCCTTACGATGCACAAAGGCTGGTCAAGCAATACCATGATGAATTAGGTATCGAGATGGTGCCATTTCAAGAGATGGTATATTTGGAAGATAAGGCTGAATATGTCCCCATCAATGAGGTCAAAGAAGGTGAATCGGTGTTGACGATTTCGGGTACTGAATTTCGCCGTCGTCTGCGAGAAGGTTTGGAAATCCCTGCATGGTTCTCTTACCCCTCAGTCATTAAAGAACTTCGAAAAACCACCCCGCCGAAATCTAAGCAAGGTTTTGCGGTGTTTTTTACCGGGCTTTCGGGGTCGGGTAAGTCAACGCTAGCCAACGCACTGCTAGTTAAGCTTATGGAGCACGGTGGTCGCTCAGTAACACTCCTCGATGGTGACTTGGTGCGTAAAAATCTATCGAGTGAACTAGGTTTTTCTAAAGAGCATCGTGATTTAAATATTCTACGTATCGGCTATGTGGCCTCTGAAATTGTTAAGCATTATGGTGTGGCCATTTGCGCGCCAATCGCGCCATATGCTTCTGTTCGACAGCAGGTTCGAGACAGTGTGTCTCAGTATGGTGGTTTTGTGGAAGTGCATATATCAACGCCTTTAGAGGTTTGTGAAGCCCGTGATCGAAAAGGTTTATATAAGAAGGCACGTGAAGGAGTGATCAAAGAGTTTACTGGTATTAGCGATCCCTACGAAATACCCGATAAGGCTGAGTTGGCTCTTGATACAAGCAATGTAACGGTAAACGAACTGGTGCAAGAAATTATGTTAAAGCTTGAAAGTTTAGGGTATATCGAAACGCAAGGATAGAGCGTGGATTACGATCAGTATTTAGACATCGCCCTGTCGGCTGCTTGTCAAGCGGCAGGAGCTATCATGGCTGTGTATCATCGGGATATCGCTGTTGAGCAAAAAGCTGATCAAAGCCCTGTGACTCAAGCGGACTTGGCTGCTCATGATGCCATTGTGAGTGTGCTTGCGGCTTCGGGTTTTCCTGTGATTTCAGAGGAGAGTGAGCCTGATTTGGACCTGCTTAAGCGAGCAGATTATCATTGGTTGGTTGACCCTTTGGATGGCACGAAAGAGTTTATCCAAAAAAACGGTGAGTTTACTGTCAACATTGCATTGATTCACCACAACCGGCCTGTGTTGAGTGTAGTGGCTGTGCCGGCGAAGCAAGTGGTTTATTACGCGCTTAAGGGGCAGGGTGCATTTAAAGTAGAGGCGGGTGTAGGTAAACGGTTGCAGTGTTCCAGTGTGTCCAACCTTGAAGAAGCCACGATTGCGGTTAGCCGCTCACACTTAAAGCCCGAAGATCAAGATTTTATTGAGAAGCAAGGCATTACTAAAGTAAAGCCTTTGGGAAGTGCTTTAAAGTATTGCGAGATTGCAGAGGGCTTAGTCGATTGCTCTGTTCGCTTTACACCATTAATGCAATGGGATTTGGCGGCCAGTGACCTGATTGTTTCAGAAGCGGGTGCTTGCGCCGTTGACTTCTCTGGTAATGTTTATAGCTATCGTTTTGATGGCGTCCAGCAAGCTTTAACGGCGGGTTTGCTGGTGTCTAACGGTTTATTATCGCGATCACTAATGAGTGGCGCATCTATTTTTGGGGGGATCTGATGGGTAAGTTAAGTAATGCGAAGGTTTTGGTCATTGGCGGCGCTGGTTTTATCGGCGCATTTGTTGTTCGCGAGCTATTAAAGCACGGCGTTAAAGAAGTGATCGTTGTCGATAATTTTGCCCGCGGTAAGCGTGAGAATCTGGTAGATAGCCTTGAGGACTCTCGTTGTTCTATCTTTCCTTATGGTGGTGATGTTCGTGAAACAGATATCCTTGATAAGGCCTTTGAGGGTGTTGATTATGTTTTTCATTTAGCGGCCATGTGGTTACTGCACTGTAAAGATTTTCCACGTACGGCTTTTGATGTGAATATCGCCGGCACCTTTAATGTACTAGAGGCTTGTGTTAAGCATAAAGTTAAGAAACTAATTTATTCTTCTTCGGCATCAGTTTATGGCGACGCGGTAGAAGTGCCGATGACAGAAAATCACCCGTACAATAACAAAAATTTTTATGGCGCAACAAAAATCGCAGGTGAAGCCATGTGTACTGCCTTTAATGATCGCTATGGCTTGGAAGTGGTGGGTTTGCGTTATATGAATGTCTATGGTCCAGGTCAGGACCAGCACGCGGTTTATACTGGTGTTGTACCGATTATGCTGAATAAGATTGATGCAAATGAGGCCCCCACGATTAACGGTGATGGTTCGCAGGCCTATGATTTCGTGTATGTGGAAGATGTTGCGCGTGCTAATGTATGTGCTCTAGAATCGGATGTGAAGCTTGGTTTTTACAATGTGGGCACAGAGGTGCAAACATCGATTAAGCAACTGTGCGATTTAATTTTAAAACTGAAGAGTTCAGCTTTGGAAGTTATTTATAAGCCCTACAGTGCGGATGATGCTAGGCAGCTTGTCAAAAACCGTATTGGCTCGGCGGTTAAAGCACGTGACGAGCTTGGTTTTAACTATAAGTATTCCCTCGAAGAGGGTTTGAATAAATTAATTCAATGGCGCGATACCGGGAGCTTCAAATAATGATTGAAATGAATATTCCCATCACTAAGGCTATTTTTGATGAAGCTGAAGAGCAGGCGATTGTTAAACCTTTGAAAACAGGTTGGGTTGTTCAGGGTCCGTATGTTGCTGAGTTTGAAAAGCGTTTTGCAGCTTACACGAACGCTCAATTTGCTAAAGCTGCTTCAAGTTGTACAACAGCTCTTCATTTGGGTTTGGAGGCAATGGGTATCGGCGCTGGCGACAAAGTTGTTGTGCCATCGTTTACTTATGTGGCTTCGGCAAATGCGGTTGAATACACCGGCGCTAAAGTCGTTTTTTGCGACATTGATTTAGCCACGTTTAATATCGATATTAAAGCACTTGAGCGTTTATTGTCTGAAGATAAAAGTATCACGGCGATCATGCCAGTTCACTTGTTTGGTTTGTGTGCGAATATGCCGACTATTTTACATCTTGCAAAACAGTATAACTTGAAGATTATTGAAGATGCTGCTTGCGCCTTTGATGCTTGGATCGGTAATCAGCATGCTGGCACCTTTGGTGATTGCGGTTGCTTCTCGTTCCATCCTCGTAAAGCCATTACCACGGGTGAGGGTGGCATGTTGACCACTAACGATGAGGCTCTTTACACAATGGTTTCGCAACTGGCTGATCACGGTGCAAGCAAGACTGATTTGCAGCGGCATCAAGAAAAAACAGGCTCTTTGTTGCCAGACTTTAACCTTCGAGGGTTTAATTATCGCATGACTGATTTTCAGGGTGCCTTGGGCTTGTGCCAGATGGATAAGGCTGAAAGCATTATGGCTGGCCGTCGAAAAATTGCAGCTCAGTATGATAAAGCTTTGGCATCAATTGTTGCTTTGAAGGCGCCTTTTGTGCCAGAAGATTATCGCCACGCTTATCAGTCGTATGTGTGTTTGTTTGTTGGGCAGGAAGATTTGTCTAACCTAACGGTAGAAAAAATTGACCGTTTAAATAAACAGCGTAATAGTTTTATGCAGCATTTAGCCGATAAAAACATTGCAACCCGGCAAGGCACCCATGCTGTTCATACGCTAGGTTATTATAAGAATAGGTATCAGTTAAGTGATGCTGACTTTATTTCGGCTTATGCGGCTGATCGGCTAAGTGTTGCCTTGCCGGTGTATGCGGGCATGTCGGATGAAGAGTTTGACTATGTTAAAAGTACAATGTTTCATTGTTTAAAGTATTGATTGGAGGTGGAGATGTTAAGCGAGTTTTTGCTAAAGAACCCTAGTTTTGAGGGCAATTTTGCGTGCCTTTCTCACGCCTCTGATTTTGAAAACCAAGCGCAAGTTAATAAGGTTTTTTCTGATAAGTGGCAGGTTTGTGAGAAAACAATGACTGAAGATGATTCGTTCTATCGTTTTCAAAAAAACTGGTACTTAAAGTTATATGGTTTTTCTTCAGAAGCGGAATTGGCTGAGTTTTTAAGCGATAAAAAGGTTATTTTTGATGCGGGTTGTGGCTTGGGGTATAAAGCCGCTTGGTTTGCGCAGATGGCTCCACATGCGGTTGTTGTTGGAATGGATTATTCAGCAGCCGCAAAACAGGCGGCTGAGCAATATAAAGGCGTTAAAAATTTATTCTTTGTACAAGGGGATATATCTAAACCCTTTTTCAGAAAAGGCGTGGTGGACTTCGTCAGTTGTGACCAAGTTATAATGCATACAGAGAACCCAGAAAATACATTTTTCCAACTTGCTCAGGCTTTAAAGTTAGGCGGTGAGTTTGCGTGTTATGTTTATGCAAAAAAAGCGTTACCTAGAGAGTTGCTTGACGAGTACTGGCGTTCACGATGTAAAAGCTTAACGCACAAAGATTTACTGGATTTATCGGAACAACTAACAGAGCTTGGCCGAACATTGTCTGATCTAAAATTGACAATAGACTTTCCTGATATCCCCTTGTTAGGTATTAAAGGAGGGCGGCAGGACTTGCAACGCTTTTTATATTGGAATTTTATCAAATGTTTTTGGAATGCAGATCTTGGTCGCGAGGTAAGCATGGTGACCAACTATGATTGGTATTCACCTTCAAATGCAAAACGTTATTCAAAAGAAGAGTTTGAAACTCTTGTGAGAAGTAATGGGCTAAAAATCGTTTATTTTCACAGCGAGGAAAGTTGTTATAGTGGACGCTTTAAAGTGTAGGGTTTTTTGTTTGCGGGTACTGGGTAGTATATGTGTGGCATAGTCGGGCTAATTGCATTAGGTAAGCAGCCAATTTTAACAACTTCTTTAAAAGAAATGTGTGATGTAATTTCCCATCGCGGTCCGGATGATGCCGGTTATTTTGTGGCACAAACCGGCCGTCAACACCCAAGAAAGCTCTCTTACGTTCAAAATTTCACCGATCAAAAGTTTCATCATATTACGCCAATGATTCCGGCCATTGACACGCACCATGGCCAGCAGGCATTGAACGCTCACCGCTGGGATTTATTTTTGGGTCATAGGCGTTTGGCGATTTTGGATATCACCAGCGCAGGCCATCAGCCGATGAGTAATTTACCGCGTGATGTTTGGTTGGCTTATAATGGCGAAATTTACAACTTCAAGGAAATTCGCGCACAGCTTGCAAAGCTTGGCTACGAGTTTTCAACCGAAACTGATACAGAGGTTTTGCTTGCTGCTTACCAGGAATGGGGTATTGAGTGTATCCATCAATTTAATGGCATGTTTGCCGGGGCAATTTGGGATAAAAAGCAGCAGCGCTTTTACTTGATCCGTGATCGTTATGGCATTAAACCTTTGTATTATACCGTTTTAAAAAACGGTACCTTGTTGTTTGCAAGCGAAGTTAAGGCGATCTTAAAGTATCCTGAGTTTAAGATGTCAGTTGATTGTGAAGCCTTGCTCGAATATTTTACTTTTCAGAATATTTTTACCGATAAAACCTTGTACGAGGGCGTGAGCATTTTGCCCGCAGGTCATTTTATTGAGCTTGATTTGCAGCTCGAGACACCAAAGGTTGAGCCAAAGCAATACTGGGACTTTAATTTCCATGAGCTGGAAAGCGTAAAAGACGAGCGCGAATATGCTGAAGAGCTTCGCAGGCTTTTTGAGCAAGCAGTCGAGCGGCAGCTTGTGAGCGATGTGGAAGTGGGCAATTATCTAAGCGGGGGAATGGACTCTGGTTCTATTGCAGCGGTTGCAGCGAGTAAAATTCCTTATTTAAAAACATTCACTGTCGGTTTTGACTTAAATAACGTCTCTGGCTTAGAGCTAAGTTTTGATGAGCGTGCGCGCGCAGAACAGTTATCTTATTTGTATAAAACTGAACATTATGAGATGGTTTTAAAATCTGGAGATATGGAGCGTTGCTTGCCAAACTTCTCCTGGCATTTAGAGGAGCCACGCGTTGGCCAAAGTTATCCTAATTATTATGCTGCTAAGTTGGCAAGTAGGTTTGTTAAAGTGGTTTTATCCGGTGCCGGCGGCGATGAATTGTTTGGCGGCTATCCCTGGCGTTACTATCGTGCTGTGGTGAATGATGACGTTGAAAACTATGTGGATAAATATTACGTCTTTTGGCAGCGACTTGTCGATAATAAGCATATTCAAAGAATGTTTTCACCGATTTGGGGTAAGGTCTCGCATGTGTGGACGCGTGATATTTTTCGTAATGTGTTTCGTGGGCATCACGAGCGTATTGCAACACCCGAAGATTATGTCAATCATTCATTGTATTTTGAGGCTAAAACCTTTTTGCATGGGCTTTTGGTTGTTGAAGATAAGCTTTCCATGGCGCACTCATTAGAGACCCGTGTGCCTTTTTTAGATAATGATCTTGTTGATTTTGCGATGAAAATGCCTGTTAATCTGAAGCTGGGAAATCTAAAAGAAGTAGTGCGAGTTAATGAGAATGAAACAGATAAATACAAAAAATATTTTCAAAAAAACAGTGATGGCAAGCTGATTTTACGCCAAGCCTTGTCACGTTATATGCCCGAGTCTTTCACAAAAGCCTCAAAACAAGGATTCTCATCGCCGGACAATAGTTGGTTTAAAGGCGAGAGTATTGACTTTGTTAGACGTGAATTGCTGTTAAGAGATTCTTTGGTTTATGAATTTATGGATAGGACGGTTGTAAGGGGCTTGGTTAATGAACATTTATCAGGTAAAAATAACCGGCGTCTGTTTGTGTGGTCCATGCTGAATTTTTCAGCATGGTGTGAGCACTTCTTATAAGCTCGTTGCGTTTAGAGCTTCTTTTTTATCGGGTAATGTAAGCCGCATTCAGTTTTTGAGGTTGCAATCCATCGCCCCGCCCTTTCGTTGTTGGGGGTTGGGTTAATTTGCGTGCAGGGCTTGCATCCAATGCTTGTGTAGCCTTGCTCGAATAAGGGTGAGTGGGGTATCTGGTGTTTTTTTATAAAACTCCAGGTATCTTTGCGACGCCAATCAACCAGTGGGCAAAATTTTATCACGTTAAATTGATCGTCTTTTGAAATAATCGGTGTGTTTGCGCGGGCGAATGATTGGTCGCGTCGAATCGCTGATATCCAGACGTCATAACTTTTTACAAGCTTTTTTAATACGCTGACTTTTCTATCAAAGCAGCATTGATTTGGGTTGTTAGTGTAAAGCGGGCCTTTGTGTTTTTTTTCATAAGC
>PCWT01000007.1:28665-59319 GCA_002796245.1 Gammaproteobacteria bacterium CG11_big_fil_rev_8_21_14_0_20_46_22
CCATAACGCATTTCAAGCTGTTGTTTGACCAGCTGCACTTCAGAAAATTGATAGCCAGTGTCTAGGTTTGTAAAATTAACTTCTGGCCAGAGTAAGCTTAGAATGTGAATCAGCGCCGATCCCTCTAAACCAAATGCCGTAGTTAATAAGATTTTTTTGTTTGCCCAAAAGGCTCTTGCCCATTTGATTCGAGCCTGTAAATCAAGTTTTTCGAGTTTTTGGTTTATCTCAATGTAATCCATAATGATTTTTCATTGCTTGTCATGTATTTGATTTTATCGTTAAAATACAGCATTGCAAGTTAAACACGAGAGAAAACAATGGCTTTAGGCAAGGAACTATTGGATAGACTTGAGCAGTGTAAGCCAGAGGCTGTTTATTTGAGCGATGAAGAGACACAATACACTTATGCGCAGGTAAAAGCCTTGGTGTCTTTAAGGCAGCATCAATTGCTGCAGCAAGGATTTAAACAAGGTATGCGTGTTTTTATCGCTACGGGTCGTGGTGTTTTATATTGGATCGATTGTTTGGCTGTTTGGGGCTTGGGTGGTGTAGTAATGCCGCTTGATGTTGCGAGTGATCAGGCCCGTGTTGAATATTTATTTTGCCTGGTAGCGCCTGATTTTATTTTGTGCGAAAAGCTAAGGTATACAACGCAGGCTAAGCAGCTGACTTTTCCAGATAGTCATGATGATGATTTCTCGTTGGTTAGGATTTCTGTTGATGACTTTGCCATAGCGGCTATTTTATTTACTAGTGGCTCAACAGGGTTACCAAAAGCGGTTAAATTATCTGACCGTGCATTATTGGGTAATGCAAAAGCCGTGATGCCGCACCTCAATTATGGCAAAAGTGATAGCTTGTTTTTTGCCATTGGCTTCCAATTCGTTAGCGCTTTTTCACATTTTCTTGTGACGACCTTAAAGTCGTCTGCGATATTTTGTACTGAAAAGCTATTGTTTAAATCTGAGCTTGTGGACGCATTAATAAAGCAGGGCTCAACCTGCTTTGGCGGCTCACCGATTCAACTTCGTTGGCTAGCTGAAGACTCTCGTTTGGAGCAGTTGAAACACTTAAAATGGCTGATGGCTTCTGGTGATCATTTGCCTGCGGTTGTGATTAAAGCTTTGAAAAAAACTTTGCCAAATCTAAAGATACATACTGTTTATGGGTTAACGGAGCTGGGTGGGCGGTTTTGTTTTTTGTCGCCCAACGAATTACCTGAGCAAGCAGGTTTTGTCGGCAAGCCAATTATGGGCTTGAAATTAACTATTCGAGATGAAGCAGGTAAACCTGTTAAATTGGGTGAAATTGGCGAAGTTTATGCTGAGGGTGAATATTTATTGGATGAATATATTGGCATACCTGAGTCTAGAGAATTTAAAAAAACGGGGTTTAATACAGGAGATTCTGGTTTTATTAATGCGAAAGGTAATTTGTGCTTGTCGGGGCGTAGTGATAATGTTTTTAAATGTATGGGCAAGAAAGTAAGCACGTTACCGATTACTGAAGCTTTGATAAAAACGGGTTATTTTTCTGACGTAATCGTGGTTGCAATTGACGATAAAAACGTTGGTGGTAGGGTGCCTGTGGCTTTTTATGCATTAAAGTCCGATGTTGTATTTAAGAAGGGGGTCTTTATTCGTGAGCTTCGTAAAGAGCTTCCGTCAGATTATTTGCCTTATGCTTATATTGCATTGCCAACACTTCCGCGAACAGGATCTGGCAAGCCACTATATCAAAAATTGAAAGCCTTCTATGACAGCTATTAGTACGGAATAAGCATGCGGATATTTCTGGTAAGACACTTTGAGACGGCATGGAATGCGCAGGGTATTTTGCAGGGTGCAAAGGATATACCTATTTTAGGCGCCCCTCCGCACACACTGGTTAGCTCTGTTCGTGAAAAGCTTAAGCTTGTAAGGCCGCAAAAAGTATTTGTAAGTCCATTATGTCGCACCCAGCAAACAGCACGGCTGTGTGGATTTGAACAGTTTATAATAGATGTTCTATTGCGCGAGTTGGATTTTGGACAGTATGAGGGTAAAGCTAAAACTTTGTTACAAATGGACTATGGGGAGCAATGGCTGAGCGAGCCATCAAAGCTTATTTTTGGCGAATCTTTAGCCAACTTCCGCGCTCGCATCTTAAAGTTCTTGATAAAGCATCAAGAAGCTGAAAAGATGCTAATCTTTGGACATGGCAATTGGATCCGTGCCTTAATATCACTAGCTCAATATGGTCATATTGATCAAATGAACCAGTTGTCATTGGCTAATGGCGAAGTCGTTGAGCTTAATTTTACGCTAAAAATGCTTCAGGAGCTCTTAAATGTTTACCAAATTAAATCTTCCTAAAAAAGAAAAGAAGCCGAGAACCGTTGGTCTTAATGCGCTGATTGATAATGGCTATCCTTTGGGGTTTTTTAAAGATGTTATAGAAAGTTTTTCGGATAAGATTGATTTTATTAAATTTGGCTGGGGAACTTCAGTTGTTACGCCCTTTATTGAAGATAAAATAAAAATTGCTCAAAAAGCAAACATCGAAGTATTCATGGGCGGTACGCTTTTTGAGAAATATTTATTAAGTGGTGCTTTAAATGAATATATTGCAACACTAAGAAAGCTTAATATTAAGTGGGTCGAAGTTTCTAATGGCACTATTAATCTATCAAATACAAAAAAAGCTGAATATATAAAAAAGTTAAGCCAAGAGTTCAAGGTGTTAAGTGAAGTTGGATTTAAGGATTCCGTGCGTTCAATCGAATTACAGCCTAGTAAATGGATAGAATATATTGAGCAAGATTTTGATGCGGGTTCTGAATATGTTATTACAGAAGCGCGTGAAAGTGGTACTAGCGGTATTTGCCGCTCAGATGGTGAGGTGCGCTTTGGCTTGATTAATGAAATTGCCAGTTCTGCCATTAAGCTGGATAGGCTCATTTTTGAGGCGCCCAATAAGCATCTTCAAGTATATTTTATTACACATTTTGGTCCAAATGTTAATTTGGCCAATATTGCTTTTGCGGATGTAATCCCGTTGGAAACATTACGCTATGGCTTGAGATCTGACACGCTAATGCTATTTGAGCCATCCGATTTGAGCGAGGTTGAATAATACTAGTGAGGGAGCGAGAAATGACTTCTAATGTGTTTCATTTGGCAATACCGACGCGCAGTTTAGACTTGGCCGAACAATTTTATATTGGTGGTTTGGGTTGCCGTTTAGCGCGCAAATATGATGATCGAATTACGATGGACTTTTTTGGCTCTCAGGTGGTTTGTCATTTATCCCCTGATGAAGATTACTCTAAGCCACCAAAGATGTATCCTCGGCACTTTGGTATTACGTTTGCATCTAGAGAAGCATTTGATGATTTGTATCATCGGGCAGTAAACGCTAATTTAACATTTTTCAAAACATTATTTTCGCGCTTTGAGGGTAAACGTGAGGAGCATTTGACATTTTTTTTACAGGATCCATCGAACAACTTGCTTGAATTTAAATTCTATTACGATTCTAGTATGATGTATTAGCTATTAAGCTATAGTTTTTTAGTTTGTTGAGGCTGTTGCATTTTTTAATTGTGTAAAGTAGGGAATAAGCTTAAAATGGCGAACAATGAGTTAAGGTACATTTTTTTGGGTTCAACACGCTTTAGTGAATCAATGTTAAATGTATTGCTCAAAAAAAAACTAATCCCTAAGGCAATTTTTGGTTTGCCTAAGGAGTTTAATATTTCCTATAGTGATTCCAAGGTGAGAAACTTTAATTATTGTGATCTAAGTCTCACTGCAAAGCGTTTTGATATTCCATATATTGCGATTGACTCGGTTAAAGGAAAGCGTTTAATAGACTGGCATAAGTTTATTTCGAGTTTAAAACTTGATTTAATTTTAGTGTTAGGTTGGTACTATATGGTTCCAAAAGTGATTCGTGAACTTGCCAGGAAAGGAGCGTGGGGTATCCATGCTTCTTTGTTGCCAAATTATGCGGGCGGCGCGCCGTTGGTTTGGGCAATCATAAACGGTGAAAAAGAAACAGGGGTAACACTATTTCGGCTTGCTGACGGTGTTGATGATGGTGAAATCATTGCGCAAGAAAGAATTAGCATATTGGACAATGATACAATTAAAGAGGTCTATGAAAAAGCTTCATTGGCTTCTCGGAAGATTTTAGTTAATACTTTGACTGATATTGAAAGTGTTACATTGACCCCTCAAGATAAGCAAAAAATACGAGTTTATTCGCAAAGGTCTCCTGATGACGGTGAAATAAATCTAAATTGGCCAGCCAAAAAAATTCATGACTTTATCCGTGCACAATCTTCTCCTTATCCAGGCGCATTTATTAGAACAACTGATGGCAAAAAACTGATTTTAGAGCTGTCAAGGATTGAGTAAAGTTGTATGAAAGTTGTTATTGTAGATTATGGAGTTGGCAATATAGGCTCTTTTTTAAATATGTTTAAAAAGATTGGTGTTGCTGCGGTTTTATCGAAAAGAAAAGAGGATATCTATCAAGCCGACAAATTAATTTTACCAGGGGTTGGGGCCTTTGATTATGGAATGACGCAGTTAGAAAACACTGGTTTGCTTGAAATAATAAACACTGTTGTTTTAGAAGGCGAAACGCCCATTTTAGGCATTTGTTTGGGGATGCAGTTG
The DNA here is from genome assembly GCA_002796245.1 of Gammaproteobacteria bacterium CG11_big_fil_rev_8_21_14_0_20_46_22. Classification (NCBI taxonomy): domain Bacteria; kingdom Pseudomonadati; phylum Pseudomonadota; class Gammaproteobacteria; species Gammaproteobacteria bacterium CG11_big_fil_rev_8_21_14_0_20_46_22. The sequence goes on from PCWT01000007.1 coordinate 33,333, forward strand.
TTGATGGAATCGAGCGAAGAAGGGCAGAAATCGGGGCTTGCTTGGATAAAAGGAAGAGTCAAAAAATTTAATTTTGCAAACCAACGGATATTAAAAGTACCACATATGGGGTGGAATGTCGTGAAGCCCTTTGCGTACAATAATCTTTTTTATGGCTTTGAGGGTGAGGATATTCGGTTTTATTTTGTGCATTCATATTATACGGCTTGTGAAGATCAAGGCAATGCTTTAGCTGTGACAGATTACGGCGGTATGTTTCCCTCGGCAATTTGTGCTGACCATATTTATGGTGTGCAATTTCATCCTGAAAAAAGCCATAGATTTGGTATGCGCTTGTTAAAGAATTTCGTGGAGCGTTGCTAATGTTGCGCACACGCGTAATGCCTTGTTTGTTGCTGAGAAATGGCAGTCTTGTAAAAACGATTCAATTTAAAAATCCAAAATATATTGGTGATCCGATCAATACGGTGCGGATTTATAATGAACAAGAAGTTGATGAATTGATTTTTCTAGATATTAGCGCAACGATTGAAAATAAACCCATCAACTATGATTTATTACAAGAAATTGCTTCCGAGTGTTTTATGCCATTTACTTATGGCGGTGGGATTAATACTTTTGAAAAAGCCCAACGAGTGTTTTCTATAGGTATAGAGAAGATTGCCTTAAACTCGGCATTGTTTTCTTCATCAGATTTGCCTAAAAAAATAGTAGATACTTATGGTGGTCAAAGTCTTGTAGCCTCAATTGATGTAAAAAAAAATGTTTTGGGCGGTTATCGTGTATTTACTTCATCGGGAAGCAGTAAAACAAAGTGGTCGCCAGTTGATTTTGCAAGGTATGTTGAGAATCTAGGAGTAGGTGAAATTTTATTGACGGCGATACATGAGGATGGCCGTATGTTGGGATATGATTTGGCATTGATTGAAGCAGTCGCTGCTGCCGTTAATATACCAGTTATAGCTTGTGGGGGTGCTGGTGAGCTGATTGATTTTAGGAGAGCAGTCGATGTTGGTGCTTCAGCTGTTGCGGCAGGCAGTATAGTTGTTTATCAGAGTAAGCTTAGGGGAGTTTTAACAAATTTCCCGATGCAAGCGGAATTAAAGAGGGTTTTGGAATAATGAAAAAAACAGATATTTTCTTCGACGATCAGGTGTGGCAAGATGAATGGTATAAATTGAAAGCAAGGGTGGTGCGGGTTTGCTCACGTTGTGTATATGATAGCTTGGTTCCTGGGATTAAATTTGATAGTAAGGGCGTTTGTAGTTATTGTAAGACTCACGATGAGCTTATGGCTCAATATCCTGGAGGGGAGCAGGGATGTGAAACTTTCCAAAGATTGGTTAATCGGATCAAGCATGAAGGTCGCGATAAACCGTACGATGTTATTGTTGGGGTAAGTGGAGGTTGCGACTCATCTTACATGATTCACTTGTCTAAAGAATATGGCTTGAGACCGCTTGCGGTTCATTTCGACAATACTTGGAATTCAACCACGGCGGTTGAAAATATTTATAACGTTCTAAAAAAGCATAATATTGACTTGTGGACACACGTTGTTGACAACGAAGAATATGATGATCTTTATAAGGCAATATTGAAAGCGGGTGTGCCTGATCTGGAGGCGCCCACTGATTTGGCTTTGGCGGCAACGTTAAATGTGGCCGCAGAAAAATATAAAATCCAATACGTTTTTGAGGGACATTCTTTTAAAACCGAGGGGCTGTCCCCTTTGGGTCGGCTATATATGGATGCTAAATACATTAATGATATGCATCAGCGTTTTGGCGAAAAGCGTCGGCTTGAGACTTATCCTTATTTATGGTTGGGGCGTCAGTTAAAGTGGATGCTTTTAAATCGATTGAAAAAGATTCGCCCACTATGGTATTTAGACTATAACAAAGATGCGGCTAAGGCCATATTAACGGAAAATTATGGTTGGAAATGGTATGGCGGCCATCATTTAGAAAATCGAATGACAGCTTTTTATCATACTTATTTCTCACCACGACGTTTTGGACTTGATCATCGTGTGAATGGATTCTCGGCTCTTGTTCGCTCAGGTCAAATGGCTCGTGAAGAGGCGCTGGCTGAGTTGGACAAGCCTCCCGCTTGTGATAGAGAGCTTGTTGACATGATTTTAAAACGCTGGCGGCTCAATGAAGAGACTTTTGCAGAATTAATGGTACTTCCGAAAAAGTACTATACGGATTACAAGAACTATAAGCGCATGTTCGAGCGGATGCGTCCGTTTTTTTATCTGATGGCTAAATTTGAATTAGTGCCCTGGAGTTTTTATTTGAAGTATACATCTAAAAGCTAATGTGTATTTTCCATACGAGTATTGCGATGTTTTTGGTGTTTTTATTTTTGGCTGTGTTCACTGCTTTTTGTCAAAGGGCTGTTTATCGTTTTTTTTATCCAAATAAGATTTTTTTTGATACTTATGCCCATATTTTTAGGGCAAATCACTTGCGGGAATACAGAAGAGCGCTAAAACAATTTCGCTCCGACGATCCTTTGCTAATAAATCAGCGGTTCTGTAAACCAGCTAGTACGAATGATCCTTTTTTGGTTTTAAAGTTGTTTTCATATTTTCCTATTGCTTGGACGCGTTATTTGGAAAGGTATTTTAATGCAGCGGTTGATAGCTTTTATGTTGGTCTTTTGTTTGTTTGTTTTAGCCTGGTCACTAAAAATCTAGAAGTGAGTTTTTGGGGGGCAGTGGTTTATATTTTTACGCCGATTTTCTTTACAGTCCAATCAACTGGCCCTCGCACGTTTGGGTTTACACCTAGAATGCTTGCTGAGTGTTTCGGCGGCTCCGCGTTAATATTTCTCTATTTTTTCCTGCAGTATCATTTTTATACTTTATACGCGCTTTCCTTGTTGGCGGCAGCGCTTGCTATGATGTCTAACGGCTTTGCTGGGCAAGCTATGTTTTTTATTCCTTTGGTTTTGTTTTGTTTTGTTCATGTTGTCTGGGTGGCTGTTTTTCCAATCTTGGCCTTTTTTCTGGCAACCATTATAGGGGGTAAAAATTTTCTCAGGGTTTTTAGATTTCATGTTCTGTATATGGGGTGGTATTTTGTTGGTAATTTGAAAGGGAGAATGGCTATTTCAGATCGAAACTCGCTAAAAAAGTTACTTGAAGCCTTTAGATCTTGCAGTATGGCTAAAATCTATGATCAGTTCTTTTCAAAAAATTCATATTTAATTCTGTTGGTGAAATATCCGATATATTTATTAGCGCTTATTCTTATCTTTCAATCAAGTTTTTTAGTGGGTAGCTTGTTTGCTACCTTCATTTTTTCAGGGGCAATTATTTTTTTGCTGACGAGCTTAAAATACTTTCTTTCTTTGGGTGAGGCCGAACGATATTTGCATTACCTCGCTTTCTTTGTTCTTATTGTTGTAGTTAGCCATCCTAATGGGTTGCTTTTTGCTAAATTACTTTGTGTCTATGGAATTCTTTTCCAGATTCTGGATTTTCTTTGGCTGAATTATCAAGGAAAGCGCTTGAAAAAAACGAGAAACCCTGAGGTGGTGCTTGATTGGATAAGAAAAGATACTGTGCGAAATCAAGCTAATATCCTTGTTATTCCTCACGCGGCTTTAGACGGTTGGCGCTTACTGCTTGAAACGGGTGCCAATTGGGTTTGGCCAACGTATTGGATGTCTTGTGAGCGTAGAGAGTTTGAGAGGTATGCGAAAAACTCTGCTGTAGTTGATATAAAAAAATTGGATGAAGTTACTAAAAGATATCCGATTGATTTGATTATTATTGAGCCATGGATTCTGAAAGAACAGTCTATTGTTAAATTATCTCCGCCGAATGGATTTAATATTGTTAAAGGGCCGAATGGCTTGATTGTTTTTCAGCGAGCCCTAAAGCATGCAGAAAACTTGTCTGAATAATAGAAGAAAAGCAATTTTTTCTCGTTTGAGGAATATTCTTGCTACTAGCGCAATTTATACGGTTGTTACAGTTCTAAATAGTTTGGTAGGACTGTTCTTGTTGCCAGTCTACTTAAAGCTATTTACGCTAAAAATGTTTGGGCTTTTTGACTTAAGCTTAACCATAGCAAATTTTTTGTTTTTGTTTTTTGAAGGCCAGATCGCATCCGCATTTGAAAGATTTTACTATGAGGCAAAAGATGAGGGGAAACTTCCTGCTCTTTCTTCAAGTGTTTTAGTAGTTTACGCTATTTTGATGGCCGCCTTATTCTTTGTTGCCTTGGGTACATGTTTTGTTTTTACATGGCTTCACTGTTTTATATATTTTCATCTTGCTCTGATCGTTATTTTGTTTACTAGCGTCCCTCCTAAACAGCTGTATTTTTTATTATTAGCCAACTTTAGATTAGATGACTTAAGACGTTGTTATGTTATATATAGTTTGGCCCAGATGTTAATTACCTTGTTTGTTAGCTTATTGTTGCTCGTTGTATTCAAAGTTGGAGTGGTGGGCGCGGTATGGGGCGCTATGTCAGGTTACATTATATTAATGCCACTTGTGCTGGTTCATTTTTTTATTTTAAATAACCCGAGTCGATTTAGCTGGGGTTACGTTACTTCATTGGTGAAGTATGGTTTTCTTGCTTTGCCAGCGGTTATTTCAAGTGCGCTTCTAAACTCTTCGGGAAGATTTATTGTTCTGGGCTCAATTTCCTTAACAGCCCTTGGTGTTTACAGTGCGATCAATAGGATAAGCACCATATTCTCACTGTTGGTTAGATCACTAAATCTGGTTTGGAGTCCTATGATAATTAGGCAATTTAGAAGACCTAAAAACGAAGTCGTGAGTTTTTTGATTCGTGCGATACATCTTTATGCAGCAGGGGGAATGGTTACTATATTTCTGGTTTTGTTGTTTGCACCAGTGTTATTTGATCTGTTTTTTAATAAAATATCAAATATGTATTACTATTTAGTATTTCCTATTATTGCTTTTTTCTGGCAAGGATGGTCCATTATATGGACGGCCGCTATTGATTGGACAAAAAAAACTCATCTTGTTTCAGTGGCTGTTACTGCTGGAGCGGCTTTAACTATCTTATTGCAGTTGGAATTTATTCGTAGGTATGGTTTGTTTGCGGCCTTTTTTTCAAATGTAGTTGGCAGTATTTTAACCACATATGTACTAACATTATTTGCATCTAAATGTGCGATGATTAAAGTTGGTCGGCTATTTTGGTGGGGAAATGTCTGTTTGGGGTTGTTATTCCCCCTGCTGCTCTGGCGGCTTCACTTTATTTCATATAAATCATATTATTTGGCGCTGATTTTCTTTTTTATCGCTTCAATATCTTTAAATACGATTAGTGCTTGCTTGATAAAACGGCTCAAATTATGATTGTCCAACTGATTAATTTATTATTTGTTTAATAATTAGGCTAAATACTTTTCTTTAAAAAGCTTATTTTGTCTTTTTCTGGATTTCAGCTTTTGCTTCGGGGTATGGATGATATCTTTTTTGCTGCTTTTATTTTTGATAGTAAACTTCGTTTTATGTTTTTCTTTGAATAGAGATATTTTTTCTCCATCCAAATACTACCATGTTACTATGCTAGTTTTCTTTGGTAATGTGTATTTCCATACTTACCCTTTTGAGATTTATCTTTCTGTCTTTCTGTATCTATTTTTGGGGTTTGTTTTTATTTTCTTAGAAGCTGGTATTTTAAAGCGTGTCAGCCAAACCAAAGGATCTGCTCTTTACTTCTCGGAAGCTAAGCCGTATTTGCGACACGAAGGTTCAATTATATATTTGGTTTGGTTGTTTTTTGGTGTTAGCCTTGCCAGCTTTCTTTACATGCTCCATATGGATGGGGGGCTTTCACAATATGTTTATAGTATGAAGCTTCGTAACGTGACCTGGGCTGGGTCCGCCGCTATCACTGTTTTTATGAAACTAACAACTGTAATACCACTTTTCTTTTTTTCATTAGGCTTTGTTTTTTCGATAAAGAATAAGAAGCGATGGTACGTGAATCTCTTGTTTGCCACAATTACCTGTAGCATTTTGGCTTTATTTACGGGTTCAAGAAGCAGTGTACTCTATATCTTTTTATATATCTTTTTGTCATTTCACTACTTGGTAAGAAAGGTTAGCCTAAGGCTCGCTTTTGTTATATGTATTGCTTTATTGTTTTTTGCAGCTGTTCTTGGTGGTTTGAGAGAGCTTGCTTCGTTTAATAGCCAGGGTGACTTTACTATAGAGCAAAGATCTGGCTTCCTACATACGCCTTTTGAAACAGGTTTGCGTGGGTTGGATATCTTATATGCAAAAAATTACTACAATTTGGAGTATGGGCTGACTTATGTGAGTGCAGTAACGAATTTTATTCCACGAGAACTTTGGTCAAATAAGCCGCTTTCTGGGGGGGTAATATTAACAAGTTTTGCTCAGGGAGATTCATACACGGGAACAACGAACTATTCTACTGGAGCTGTAGCGGAAGGAGTAATAAATTTTGGGTACTTTTTTGGCTATTTTGCTGGAAGTTTTTGGGTGATTGTCGCATTCTTGATTGCTTTGCATTATTATGGGCGATTGCTAGAGTCTATTCGTTTTGAAATAAACCCATGGAGAAAGCATCGATATCTGTATTTCTATATAGTAGTTTTTGGGTTGCCGGGCGCATTCTTGGTGGGGGAATTCTCGGCCACTATAGCTATGGTTGTTAAGTCTCTACTGTTCTATTTTTTGATGATGTATGTGATTCGGTTGGTTGCAAAGAGATAACTGTTGCTTATCTTTGTGTTTTTAGGGGGAGTGTTGTGAAGGTATTGCTAAATTCCGATTGGCGTGATGGTTATCTCTCTAGTTTCCATCTGCAAAAGCATATTGTAGTTAAGCCACGGTTGATTATTCTGATTGATGCTGTTGAGCAGCAATATGTGCAGCGATCATCAAGTTTGACCGCGCTCAAAAACTATATTGGTAAAATAGGTATTAGGGCAACTTTTACGAAGGTAATCTCTAGGTGGGCTGAGCGCCATCGGAACAAGAAATATATTCTTTGTGGCATTGGTGAAGTGTTGAGGGATGCTAACGGCAATGTTTTTAAAGATAAGCAATACGTTCTATTTGTATTACCCAATCATTCAAAGTGTACAGATGTGGTTGTCGTACATGAGTCTTTAGTTTTTCCAGTAAATAGCGGTGGTTTTTCAATGCTTTCTCCAGAGAAGTTGTATTTTTTTGAGAAACACTATTTTGATGACATTGCAGATTTTGAGAAATTAAAAGGCTGGTCTTTTTTTTCGGGTATTAAAATTGAATCATTGTTTTCAAGGGAGAAGGTAAGCGAGCGTGTTAATTTCTGTGCTAATGAGGCGCTAAGTCATTTGTCAGAAGCTTTGGTTTTGCCTGTCAACCCAAGCCCAGAAACTCGGTTTGAGACAAGTTCTTTGTTGACACTAAAGAAATCGCGTATAAACGCAGTTCTGTATGGCTATGGAAATTATGCAAAAACGTGCGTTATACCTAATATAAGTCGCTGTATTCATTTGGCTGCGGTTCACGAGATTGACCCACTACAGATTGGCAAAATAAATAAAAATAAATTTTCTGTGAGCACATCTCCCTTTTTTAACGATAAACAACCTTATGATATTTATTTTATAGCTGGGTTTCACCATATGCACGCTGAATTAGCAATTCGCGCCATTCGTATTGGCGCTGTAGCGGTAATTGAAAAACCAGTTGCGACTACCACTTTCCAACTAAAATTGCTGAAGGAAGCTTTGCTGTCTATGCCGAAGGCGAAAGCTTTTGTTTGTTTTCAAAAGAGATATTCCCCGTTTAATCAGTTTATTTTAAAGGACTTATCTGTATCTTCTGGTGATCCGGTGCATTTTCACTGTATAGTATTTGAGGAGAAGCTACCTAGTAATCACTGGTACCTCTGGCCGAATTCGTGCAGTAGGCTGGTTTCGAATGGATGCCACTGGATTGATTATTTTTTATTTTTGAATGGGTTCTCTCATGTGCGTGATTCGGCGGTGAGAAGGTTTGATAATGGCGCGTTATTGGTGAACTTAAGCTTGGTCAATGGTGCTATTTTTAGCATGGTGTTGACGGATGATGGAAGTCATCGCATTGGTGTTCAAGACTATATTGAACTTAGAAGTGCTTGTGCAACGGTTAAAATAAATAATAATCAAGATTATTTTTCTGAAAATAATTCCAGAGTAATTCGTAAGGTTCGGGTTAACAAAATGGTATCATTTGAGCGCATGTATCGCGAGATTTCACGAAAGGCTTGTAAGAAATGCGAGTTGGGCGATAGTGTAGATGCGTTAACGTATACTGCTGAAGTGGTGCTTGATTTGGAAAGGCATCTGGACGGGCTTCATGCTTAACTTGTTTTTTTGGGAGGAGTGATGCGCTTAGGTATAGATGCTTCAAATTTACGTGCAGGCGGTGGGTTGGTCCATCTGAAGCAGATTTTAAGTCACTTAAACCCTAAAGAGTTTGGAATAAAAAGTATTATTGTTTGGTGTTCTAGTTCTACAGCTAATCATCTGCCTTCCCGTGATTGGTTGGTTATAAAAAGGCCGCGACTATTGGATGGAAGTTTAGTTTTTCGTAATATTTGGCAGCGGTTTGTTTTCCCTTGTGTGTGCGCTAGATTTTGTGATTTTCTGTTTATTCCTGGGGGGGTATGTTATGTGAAAAAGCTTCCTTTTGTGACAATGTCGCGAAATGTTATGCCGTTTCTACCCGAGGAAATTAAGCGATACAAGATTGTCAGAGAAAAAATAAGATTGTTTTTTTTAAGGCGCGCGCTTATTCGCTCTTTTGGCAATGCTGCAGGCCTTATTTTTTTGACGCCGTTTGCAAAAAGACTCATTTATCCTTTGATAAAAACTCCAGCGAAAATAACAGTTATTCCTCATGGCGTGGTAAATATTTTTGATTTTTCTGTGAAGAAGCAGTTGCTTTTGGAGGAATATTGTCATGATCGACCAGTTAAGTGTTTATACATTTCAACGTTAGATGTTTATAAAAATCAGGACACTGTAATCGATGCGGTTGCACAGTTAGGCAAGCTTGGGTGCTCTATTGAGTTAGATTTGGTTGGTAATGCTCGATTTTCCTCAATATACAGGGCGATTATGACGAAAATCAAAGGGTTAAGTAATGGCTTTCTTACCATTCGCTGCCATAATCGTTTATCGCATGAAGAGCTGGCTGGTTTCTATAGTTCTGCAGATATATTTATATTTGCGTCTTCTGCGGAAAATATGCCGAATATATTGATTGAAGCTATGTCTTCTGGTTTGCCTATTGCTTGCGCAAATGCTACGGGGTTGCCTGAGATTTTGCAGGACGCGGGTTTTTACTTTGATCCTCGCTCTTCTGATGACTTGTCATCCGTTTTGAAGTGTATGCTGAACTCGCCAGAAGCGCGCTATGAAAAAGCGGTAAAAGCAAAATTACTTGCTTGCCAGTACGATTGGTCAAGGTGCGCTATTTCTACTGCTGAGTTTATTTGTCGTCTATATCTTGATTTTCAAGAAGCTTCTGCTTAGTTGGTTTGGGTGATGCTATTTGCTCCTTGCTTGCGGTGGTGAATATTCCGCTGTGAAAAAAGCAGAGCGCCCTATAGAGAGATGGCTTGGGTTATGATCTCAGCGTTAATGGCCTGACTAAAGAAGGTATTATAGGTGCTTTATGATAAAAAATTTTTGGTTAAAGCTGAGAGCGATCTTAAGCCTAGGCTTGTTTAATGTTTTTTTTGTTTCAACTTATCGGCTTCAAGTGAGGCTTGGTTTTTTTGTTCGATGTTTGCCGATTAAAAAATTTCACTTTATCCCTCTTGAGCTTGAATCATTTCTAGATATTCAGCCTGAATTCGAGGCTGATCGAGGTCGGCTGCTCGGCGAAGCTAGATATGCCTTTTTCTTTGGCCCCGATGTAAGCATGATAGATCAGCCGCCAAGATGGTTCTTTAATTACTTGTCTAGAGAAGATTGGGGTAGTGAGCAGCATGCGCATTGGTCTCGTGTGGCATATTTTCCAAATCCCGGCAATGATATTAAAGGTATTTGGGAGCTCTCGCGTTTCTACTGGTTCGTTGATTTGGCGATCGCTTATCGCCAAGTTGGCGAGAAAAAATATTTAATGTTGGCGCAAGATTGGCTTAGGAGTTGGTGTGAAGATAACCCCGCGAATCAAGGGGTGAATTGGCTATGTGCACAAGAGACAGCGATTCGCTTGGTTAACTTTATTTTGGCCTTAAATATTTTGGGTGTTCGGAAGAACGCGTTTGTATTTGAATTTATATGGACTCATATTCAGCGGATTTTGCCTACGTTACATTACGCGAAAGCACAGTGTAATAACCATGCAACAAGCGAGGCCGTTGGTTTGTTCGTGGGCTCCTTGTGGCTGCATGCGCACAAGCCAAGTAAAGAGCTTGTTAGGCTTATATCTAAAGCAGAAAAGTTACTAGAGCAAAATGTATCGCAATTAATATTGCCGGATGGTACGTTTGCTCAATATTCGGTGACTTACCATCGTATGATTTTAGATGCTTTATCGTTAGCGGTATGTTTCCAGGAAAAATATCGACCACAACAGTCCCTTTCAATTACGACGATGAAATATTATCACTTAGCCTATCGGTGGCTTTTAATGTTTACAGATCCTATTTCTGGTGATGCGCCGAATTTGGGCTCGAATGATGGCACGCTATTTTTTAAATTAGATAATGCTGATTATCGTGATTTTAGGCCGAGTTTGCAATTAGCCGCATGTTTGTTGGAGAAGCGGCGGATTTTTGAGGGCAAGCTGTATGATCAAGTATTGAAATTGTTATTTCCAGAGGCTTTAAGTTACCCGCTTCAGTTGCTGCAAACAACGCCTAACATTGAACTTAGCGAGGGGGGGTATGTTTTATTCAATCAGTATCGTCCTAGGCATTGGGCTATGCTGAACTACCCCAGGTTTAAATTTCGCCCTTCGCAAAACGATAGCTTTCACTTGGATATTTGGGTTAATGGCGAAAATAGTTTTTTGGATTCGGGCACCTATAATTATAACCTACCAAGTGGCGCTCCAGATTTTACTTCTGTCAGAGCGCATAACACGGTGCAGTTTGATGATCATGAGCCAATGCCTCGCTTATCTCGTTTTTTATTGGGCGCCTGGCAGAAAACAGCGATTAAAACCGCTCTCTCGCAGATTGGAGGTGAGACTGTGTGGTCAGGTGAAATTAAAGATATGTATTCTTGTGTTCATCGGCGCGAAGTGCGTGTTTGTTCGAGAGGGTATCAGGTCGTGGACGTGGTTTCCGGTTTTCAAGCAAAAGCGGTATTACGTTGGCATTTTAGAACACTGTCTCCTGGGGTGCGTTTACGAATTTTAGTTAATGATAATCCAGTGGGTTTTCAAGTTAAAGCATCTGAGGTTTCTCGGTATTACTGGAAAAAAATGCCAGTTAAGCTTATTTCTATTGCAGTTACCGAGTCGCCTGCTAAGATAGTCACTATTATTGAAATTGATTCGCCAGCGTGAAAATACTGTATATTCACCAACATTTTTCGACCCCTCAAGGAAGCGGCAGTATTCGCTCATATCAATTTGCGAAAATGTTAATTTCCCGAGGTCATCAGGTTGCGCTAGTTTGTGGTTCAAATCAAAAAGCTGTTGTTGGTTTATCTGCTCCATATAATAGAGGGGTGCGACGTGGTTTCGTTGATGGTATTGACATCATCGAGATTCATGTGCCGTATTCAAACCATGATGGCTTTTTGAGAAGGGTTTGGAAATTTTGCCTTTTTTCTTTTGGGGCAAGTCGTCGAGCTTTATCTGAAGATTATGATCTAGTTTTTGCCTCAAGTACGCCCTTAACTGTTGCATTACCAGGTATTTTAGCAAAGTTGTTTCGACGCAAGCTTTTTTTGTTTGAGGTAAGGGATCTGTGGCCGGAGCTTCCTGCGGCAATGGGTATTATCAAAAATCGTTTCGTATTATGTTGTTTGAGTTATTTTGAAAAACTTACCTATAAAACAGCAGATCATTGTATTGGTCTTTCGCCTGGCATGTGCGAAGGGATTAAAAAGGCTGGTATTTCGCCGGATTGTATTACCTTGATTCCGAATGGCTGTGATTTAAATATTATGTCTCAGGCGGCGTTAACACCCGAACTTGAAGTGCGATGGAGTAATAATTTTTCTCAGGATGATTTCGTTGCTATTTTCGCTGGCGCGCATGGTGTGGCTAATGGGCTGGATGCAATACTTGATGTTGCAGAAATCTTGCTTGATCGCCAAGAGTATAATATTAAGTTTTTATTCGTCGGGGAAGGTAAGCTTAAAAGGGAGCTTCGAGATCGAGCAGCAGGAAAAAATTTAGTTAACTGTATATTTTGGGATCCTGTTCCGAAGTGTGCGATGTTTGGTCTTTTGTCCAGGGCAAGCATTGGTTTGATGTTGCTGAGAAATATACCAGCGTTTTATGAAGGAACGTCGCCGAATAAGTTTTTCGATTATATTGCTTCGGGTTTGCCAGTTGTAAATAATTATCCCGGCTGGGTTGCTGAGTTAATTAAACAAAATGAGTGCGGTGTGGTTGTGCAACCAGATGATCCGTTAGCTTTCTCGGAAGCTTTGCTTGCTTTGAGGGCTATGCCAAAAGATGAGCTTGTTCAAATGGGCTGCAACGCTAGAAAACTGGCCCTTAGAGAGTTTGATCGGTCTGCACTTTCCGAGGAATTTTCTATATTGTGTGAGAAGATTTATGGCTCGGGAATTTAATTGTCTTCCTATGAAACGACTTTTTGATGCATTTTTTTCTGGTGTTTTTCTGCTTTTACTTTCTCCTTTGTTTCTTATTCTGATCTTCTTGATATTTCTGTGTGACGGCGCCCCTGTGTTTTTTAGCCAAGTCAGAGCTGGGTTGCATGGGGAAGCATTTACAATTTATAAGTTCAGAACTATGGCTGTTCAAAAAAACCATTGTGGACAGTCGTTGCCAGCTTCGGATCGAATTACTTGTTTAGGTTATTTTTTAAGAAAGACAAGTTTAGACGAGCTTCCACAGTTATGGAATGTCTTAAAGGGCGATTTAAGTCTTGTTGGTCCTCGCCCGCTTATTATCGAATATTTACCGCTTTATTCAAAAGAGCAGGCACGACGCCATCTTGTCCGCCCGGGTATAACTGGGCTTGCCCAAGTCCGAGGGCGGAATGGGTTAAGCTGGGAGGAAAGGTTTTTGTTGGACGTTTGGTATGTTGATCATCAATCTTGGCGCTTAGATATTAAAGTTCTGCTTTTGACCGTGAAGAAAGTTTTTTGTGCTGATAATATTGCTCCTCCAGATGGTGGTATAATGCCTAAGTTCAAAGGTGGTCGAGAGGATAATAATTGATGCAAAATGTAGTAATTATTGGCGCAGGAAGCATGGGCAGAATAGTTTACTCATATTTAATTGAGAAAAGCCAGGGTGGGCAGCACACTGTAAAAGGATTTTTGGATGCAAACTTAAAAGCGCTAAAGGACTATTGTTCGCTCCCTGAGATTATCGGCACCCCTGATGATTATCTGCCGGAGGACAATGATGTTTTTGTTATGGCAATTGCTGACCCAGGCGTGAGAAAGCGTTTGTTTAATCGATTTAAACAGCTTAAGCAATCTTTTTTGACGTTTATTCATCCACTTGCTTATATTGCTTCGTCTGCTGAGCTAGGTGAGGGGTGTGTGGTTGGTCCGTTCGTCAATCTTGCAATTAATACCCGATTAGGTGCTTGTGTGTTTTGTAATGTGTACACCTCCATAGGCCATGATGTTGAGGTTGGTGATTTTTCAATTCTATATAGTCATTGCTCGATTAATGGTTTTTGTCGGCTCGGTGAAGGTGTGTTATTGGGAGCACACACTGTTATTGTGCCGGAAGTTGATGTGGGGGATTATGTGCGAGTGATGGCGGGAAGTTCTGTGTTGTCAGCTAAGGTTAAATCGAATGCAGTGCTTGCTGGCGTCCCAGCTGAAGAAATTTTTATCAACTAATCGAATTTTTTGCTTTTTTGGGTGTCATCGTTGGTGGATGACTATTTTTAGTGAGGGAGATAAACTTATGAGTAATCTGATGGAAGATGTGTTAAAGGATTTCTTATTTAACGAGTTTGGGTTGGAGAGTGTGACCTCTCAAGAGCGGTTGTTTTCTTCTCGCTTATTGCGTTCAATTGATGCTATGCGCTTGATCTTTTTCATTCAAAAACAGTTTGATATTCAACTTACAAATTCAAAGCTTAGGTTGGCTGATATTGACACTGTAGAGCTAATGATGAACTTGATTACTGATAAGCAAGGAAAACATAAGAATGTCTAATTGGCCCCATTTCGCCGACGACGAAATCCAAGCCGTTGTCGACGTTTTAAAATCCGGCAAGGTCAACCAATGGACCGGCACGAAAGTGCGTGAGTTCGAACAGACCTTTGCCGAAAGTCACGGTTGCCAGTATGGCATCGCTTTGGCCAATGGCACGCTGGCCTTAGAGCTTGCTTTATACGCTTTAGGCATTGGCCCAGGTGATGATGTGATCACCACGGCCAAAACCTTTGTGGCATCAGCCAGCTGTGTGGTGATGCGTGGTGCGCGCCCGATCATTGCGGATGTCGATTTAGACTCTCAGAACATCACGGCTGAGACGATTGAAGCGGCGATGACACCCAACACCAAGGCCATTATCGCGGTGCACATGGCCGGCTGGCCCTGTGATATGGATGCGATCATGGCCTTGGCAAAAAAACATAATCTCTATGTGATTGAAGATTGTGCGCAGGCGCACGGTGCACGCTACAAAGGTCGACCGGTGGGTAGCTTGGGTCACGTCGCCGCATTTTCGTTTTGCCAAGACAAAATCATGACCACCGGCGGTGAAGGCGGCATGCTCACGACAAACGACGAGGCGCTCTGGAAAAAAGCCTGGGCGTATAAGGATCACGGTAAAGACTACGATCTCTGCTTCAATACCGAACACCCACCGGGCTTTCGTTGGCTACATACTGATTTTGGCACCAACTGGCGCATGACCGAAATGCAGGCGGCTATTGGTTTGAAGCAGTTGGAAAAGTTGCCTGCTTGGCATGAGGCGAGAAAGCGCAATGCGGCTATTCTGTCAGAAGCCTTGGCTCGCTTGCCATTTTTACGTGTGGCCTTACCGTCTGATGAGATTGAGCATGCCTGGTATAAATATTATGTGTTTGTGATTCTCGAAAAACTACCCAAAGGGATCAGCCGTGATGATTTGATCAATGCGCTGGCGGTGGCAGGGTTGCCCGCCATGACAGGTGGTTGCTCGGAAATTTATCATGAGACTTGCTTCAAGAAATACGGCTACGGCCCGAAAGCGGACTTGCCGAATGCTCGCAAGCTCACGGAAACCAGTATGCTATTTTTGATTCACCCGACGCTCTCGGCTGATGAGATGGAGAAAATGGCTGACAATATTTGCCAAATATTGCTACAATGCGCCGGCTAATTAAAGAGAGAAGGCGGGCCTGATAATGATACATAAGCTAGGACGGCATTTTGATATCATTGCGCGCGTGATCGCTGACTTTTTAATGATCAATCTTGCGCTTTTTTTAGCTTTTGCTGTGCGCTTTCTGGGTGAATTTTTGTTTCATGGTAACGCGGGTCAAGCGGTGACGAGTTTAAATGCTCACTTGGCTATGTACGGTGAAAGTTTCTTATCGATCTCGCTCATTACTTTATCCATTTTTTACGTCAGTGGTTTTTACACGCGAAACCGTCGTTATGGTAAGCGCGTTAAAGCGGCGCTGATTTTTCAAGCGGTGTTGGTGTCATATATTTTGTTTGGTGTGTTAAGTTACTTCATGCGCAAACCGGGTCATCTGCCTCACAGTGTACTCATCATGGGGTGGACGTTTACCTTGTTCGCTGTGGGCGGCTCGCGTTTATGGTCTGTTATTTGGCGAAAACTCACGATTCAAGAATTACATCAAAAGAAGCCCAATTTTTATGTGGATAAGAAGAAAGTCTTGGTGATTGGCGGTGCGGGCTATATTGGTTCGGCCTTGTTACCGAAGCTTTTGGATGAAGGCTATAGCGTGCGTATTTTGGATTTATTTGTCTACGGCAAAGAGGCTATCCAAGATTATTTGAACCATCCTCGTGTGCAAATTATCCAGGCTGATTTTCGCCAGATCGATAAAATTGTCGAAGCGGTGCGCGGTGTGAGTTCTGTTGTTCATTTGGGCGCTATTGTGGGTGATCCAGCGTGCTCGCTCGATGAGGATTTAACGATCGAGGTTAACTTAATCGCTACACGCATGATCGCCGAGATTTGCAAAGGCTTTGGTGTTAAGCGCTTTGTGTTTGCCAGTACCTGTTCGGTCTATGGTGCAGGTGATTCGATTTTAAATGAAACCTCGGCGCTTAACCCGGTCTCTTTATACGCGAAAAGTAAAATTGCCTGTGAGCATGTGCTCATGAAAATGGCTGACCACGAATTTTCACCCGCCATTTTACGCTTTAGTACCATTTTTGGCTTGTCTGGCCGTACTCGTTTTGACTTGGTGGTGAATCTCCTAACAGCGAAAGCCTGTTTTGATGGTGAAATCACGGTGTTTGGTGGTGATCAATGGCGTCCTTTTTTGCACGTCGACGATGCGGCCGCCTCGGTCATGAGCGCGCTATTGGCTGATCAGTCTAAAGTTTATAAGGAAGTATTCAATGTCGGTGGTGACGCTTTGAATAAAACGATCCGTGATATTGGCAAACTTGTTAAGCAAGCGGTGCCAAGTGCAAAGCTCATTGAGCATGGCCAAGACGCTGATCTTCGCAACTATCGCGCAGAGTTTTCCAAGATTCGCACAGTCTTAGGCTACGAGCCTAAATGGACGGTGGAACAAGGTATCCAGCAAATCATTACGGCGATTAACGAAGGTCGTATTGTGAACTACCAAGAGCCGCAATTTAACAACGCGAAATTTTTGAAAGAACAAGCCGCACCTGAGTATATGGTCAGTCAGTACGTTGACTTGATAAAGGGCTTAAAACAGGTGCCGGCTCAACAGTGATGCTAGCGATGCAACGTCAAGAATCTCAAGTACAGCAAACTCCCAAGCGCTGGCTCGTCACGGGTGCAGCAGGCTTTATCGGCTCTAACCTCATCGAGCGTTTGCTTAAGCTCGATCAGTTTGTGGTCGGTTTGGATAACTTATGTGAAGGCTCGATGAGCAATATTGAAGATGTTTTATCGCAAGTCACCCCTGAGCAAGCAGGGCGCTTCCAGTTTATAGAGGGCGATATCAAGCATTCATTGGCCGACCTCACGCGTGCGAAGGCCTTGCTGGCTTATGTGCCGCGTTTTAGCGTGAAAGACGCGCTACCGGGTGTGTTTGACTGGTATGCGGCGCATCTTTAAATGAGCGACCTATTTTCACAGCGCACGGTCTATCGCTGCCTACTTATTTTCTGCATTTTTCATGTGTTAGTTTGGACCATTAGCTGTGCGGCGTGGTATCCGCACCCACCACAAGATGCGCTCGAAGGCGTGATGTGGGGGCAGATGTGGCTTTGGGGCTACAATAAACATCCGTTTTTAGCGCCGTGGTTAACGGCGGGTATCTCAGAGCTGTTTGGCGTTGTCGGTTGGCCAATTTATCTTTTGGGCCAGCTGGCTGTGGCCCTGTGCTTTTGGCTGGTCTTTGAGCTCGGCAGGCGGATGATGCCGGCTTGGCGAGCGCTGCTCGGTGTCATCATGCTTGAAATGGTGGTTTATTATAATTACCAAGCGTCTAATTTTAACCCTAATGTGGCCATGTTACCGCTGTGGGCTTGGATGATCTTAAGTTTCTATTTGGCGCTCACGCTTAATCGTTGGCGAGATTGGCTGTTGCTGGGCTTGGCCACCGGTTTGGCGGTGGATGCCAAATATCAATCCGGCTTGTTAGTCATGGTGTTTGTTTTATTTGCGTTGTTAACACCCAGCTTATGGCGTGTACTCGCAAATAAAAAAACCTATGTTGCTGGTCTTATTGCTTTGCTGGTTTTTCTGCCGAATTTTATTTGGCTGGCCTCTCATCAATTCATGGCGGTGACGTATGCGATGGGCGAGCTAGGCGAAACAACAGACCCTGTTTCATTTTTATTGAATCAGTGTGTGACTTTATTGCCCATGCTGCTGTTATATGTGCCGTTTTTGCGGGGTCGCGCGAGTTTTGATGTCGCACGCTTTGACCGCTACTTTTTGTGGTGGATGAGCTTGGGCGCTTTGGTGTTAACGCTAGCTATGGCTGTGTTTGGGCATGCCCATTTACAAAAAACCTGGGCTTATCCGTATTTTTCTACGCTGGGTTTATTGTGGGTTGCGAGCTTAAAGCCTGTGGTCACTTTGCGACGCTTGAAAATCTTGGCGGTGCTGCTCTGTGTTTGGGCGGTGCTCGGTTTTTCAGCGATAGGTTTGTATTACCACGTCATTGTACCGGCTAAAAAAATCAATAACCCGCCGCGTAATACTCTGCCGGGTGAGCGGATTGCGCGTGCGGTTAGTGGCCTGTGGTTTGGGCAGTTTCATGTGCCGATGAAATATGTGGCGGGCAGTTACGGTGTGTTGGTGGATTTATCGGCGTATATACCGTCCAAGCCGAAAGCGTATTTTGGTTTGAGTACCGACAGCAGCCCTTGGGTTAGGGATGCAGATTTTCGCCAGCAAGGTGGCGCTGTTGTGGTCTGGCTCAACTATAGCCCTGGCTCCAAACAGGCTGAGATTGACTCAATTAAAAAACGTTACCCCCGTATTTGCGGTGCGCAGGAGATGATTTTCCCGCGTGATTTGGCTAAAAAAGCGCCGCCTGTAAAACTATGGGTCGCCTTTCTGCCGCCAAAAGGTCAGCGCTGCACTCTCATGGAGTAAAAAGGCTGACACGATTAAAAAAAGCTTGTTAGAATGCTTGCGGTTTATCGAGGGAGTGCGAAAACATCATGCTGCAATTATTGCAATCATTAAAAGACGGCCGTTTAGATGTCGCCACAGCGCCTTCTCCTGCACCCTCAAAAGGTAGTTTGACCATTCAATCGAGCGTTAGCCTCATTTCTGCGGGCACCGAGCGCATGCTGGTGGATTTTGGTCGTGCGAGTTTGCTGGGTAAGGTCAAACAGCAGCCTGAAAAAGTGAAAGAAGTTCTTCAAAAAGTCAAAACGGATGGTCTGTTAACCACTATCGATGCGGTTAAATCAAAGCTAGAGCAACCGATTCCATTGGGTTATTGCAATGTGGGGCGAGTAGTTGATACGGGTGATGTGCCAGCGTTTTCGGTCGGTGACCGCGTATTGTCGAATGGCCCTCACGCAGAAATTGTTCGTGTGCCCAAAAACCTGTGTGTAAAAATTCCTGATAGTGTCAGCGACGAAGAAGCGGTGTTTGGAGTGGTTGGGGCTATCGCGCTGCAAGGGGTTCGCCTGATTGAGCCAACGATTGGCGAATGCGTGGTTGTGCAAGGCTTAGGCTTGATTGGGCTTATGGCCGTGCAGATACTGATGGCTAATGGCTGTCGAGTTTTGGGTGTGGACTTTGATCCCAAAAAACTCGAGTTGGCTCGCGCCTTTGGGGCAGAAACGGTTGATTTATCGGCGGGTGAAGATTTGCTGGCTAAAGCCGCGTGTTTTTCGCGTGGCCAAGGCGTGGACGCGGTCTTGATCACAGCGTCGGCACAAACGAATGATATTGTTCGTGATGCTGCTCATATCTCTCGCAAGCGCGGCCGTATTGTATTGGTCGGCGTGGTGGGCCTTGAGCTGAATCGAGCGGATTTTTACGAAAAAGAATTAAGTTTTCAAGTGTCTTGTTCGTATGGTCCGGGGCGCTACGATGAGAACTATGAAACCAGAGGACACGACTACCCCTTGCCGTTTGTGCGCTGGACAGAGCAACGAAACTTTGAAGCGGTGTTGGATTTGATGGCTGCGGGCAAGCTGGATGTGAAGCCCTTGATCAGCGCACAATTTTCGATTGAAGACGCTGCTAAGGCCTACCAAGCCCTGCAAGACAAGCAGCATCTGGGTTTATTGTTAACTTATCCTCAAACTGAAAGTGCTGAGGCTTTATCTCGCACGGTGAGTTTGATCGGGTCGCCGGCTGTTGTCGCTGCTGTAAAGCCTTGTGTGGCATTTGTGGGTTCGGGCAACTATGCCAGCCGAATGCTGATCCCCGCCTTTAAAAAGGCAGGCGTTAGATTGCACACGATTTTAAGCAGTTTAGGTGTCAGTAGCGTGATTCACGGTAAGCGCTTGGGCTTTGAAAAGGCGAGTACGGATATTGAGTCTGTGTTGGCTAACACTGAAATCAATACCGTTGCAATCGCCACACGCCATAACTTGCACGCGAGTCAAACACTGGCTGCGCTCAAGGCTGGCAAGCACGTGTTTGTTGAGAAGCCTTTATGTTTGAATCTCGATGAGCTTGAAGAACTTCAAGCAGCGTATGAAGCTTTGTGTGCTAAGCCGAAAGCGCCGATGCTGATGGTCGGTTTCAATCGCCGCTTCTCGCCACATGTTCAAAAGATCAAGGCCTTGTTGGCACCGATGGCATCGCCTAAACATATAGTGATGACAGTGAACGCAGGGGTTATCCCCAAAGAGCATTGGACGCAAGATCTAAAGCTTGGCGGTGGGCGCCTGATTGGCGAAGGCTGCCATTTTATTGATTTGTTGCGTTATCTGGCAGATAGCCCGATTGCGAAGGCGGATATCGTCGCCTTGAACGATGCGCAAGGTGTGGTGATCAATGATTGCTTCACGGTAACGCTGAGTTTTGAAAATGGTTCTTGTGGCGTGCTGCACTATTTAGCCAATGGTGCGAAAAGTGTGTCTAAAGAGCGATTGGAAATTTTCATTGACGGCAAAATTTTGCAACTCGATAACTTCAGGGCGTTAAAAACGTTTGGCTTTAAGCGATCGCATCAATTAAAACTTTTCCGCCAAGATAAAGGCCAAACAGCTTGCGCAAAAGCGTTTGTTGAGGCGATAGAGCAAGGTTTAGCCCCTGTCATTCCGCCTTCTGAATTGTTTGAGGTGGCTAAAGTCTGTATCGATCTGCAAGAACAATTGGAGCGCTAAGATGGGTCAGCTTAAAACAGTTTGTGTTGTGGGTTTGGGTTACATCGGTTTGCCCACTGCCTCTTTGCTTGCAACCAAGGGTTACACCGTTTTGGGTGTGGATGTGCGCCAAGAGGTCGTGGATACGATCAATGCGGGCAATATTCATATCGTTGAGCCAGGTTTAGATATCTTAGTAAAATCGGCCGTGCATTCACAAAACTTGTGCGCAAGCCTTGAGCCTGCGCCGGCTGATGTGTTTATTCTCGCGGTACCCACCCCGTTTAAAGACGATCTTCAGCCAGACTTAAGCTATGTGGAGGCGGCTTCGAAGGCTATTGCGCCGTTGCTTGCCCCAGGCAATCTCGTGATTTTAGAGTCCACTTCGCCGGTGGGTACCACGCAAGCGGTTAAAGCCTTTGTTGAGAAAGCGAACCCTGCGGCCCGTGGTGTGCATTATGCGCATTGCCCTGAGCGTGTGATTCCAGGTCGTGTGTTGCAAGAGCTGGTGGCAAACGATCGTGTGGTGGGTGGTTTGGATGCTGCGAGTACAGAACAGACTGTAAATTTTTATCGCAGTTTTGTTCAAGGTGAAGTGATCGCGACCGATGCGCGCACAGCCGAGCTGTGTAAGCTTGCCGAAAATGCTTTTCGCGATGTGAACATTGCGTTTGCTAATGAATTATCCTTAATTTGTGACGAGGCGGACATCAATGTTTGGGAGCTGATTCGCTTGGCCAATCGTCACCCGCGTGTGAATATTTTACAGCCGGGTCCGGGTGTGGGTGGTCATTGTATCGCCGTTGATCCTTGGTTTATTGTGGCGAGCCATCCTAAAAAAGCGCGCTTGATTCGCATGGCGCGTGAAGTGAATGACAGTAAACCTGATTGGGTGATCCATAAAGTGGAACAAGAAGCGCGTAAGTTTCAAAACCCCGTGATTGCCTGTTTGGGTTTAAGTTTTAAAGCCAACGTCGATGATTTGCGTGAGTCACCGGCATTGTCGATTACTCGAAAGTTAGCTGCGTTGGGCCTTGGGCGAGTCATTGCGTGTGAGCCCCACGTGAGTGCTATCGAAGGGCTTGAGCTGTGTGATGCGGCACAAGCTGTGTCGCAAGCGGCTATTGTTTTGGTGTTGGTGGATCATGATGTTTTCAAAGCGCTGGATCCTGCAAGTTTTCAGGGCAAGTGTATTATTGATACCCGTGGGGTTTTGGCGTCATGAAGGTGTTAACCGTGATGGGTACGCGCCCTGAGGTGATTAAAATGGCGCCGGTGATTAAAGCGCTGGAGTCTTCAGATCATTTCAAGTCCTTGGTGTGTGTGACATCCCAGCATCGTCAGATGCAAGATCAAATGATGAGTTTGTTTGGTCTGAAAGCGGATTTTGATTTGGGTTTAATGAAGCCTAATCAAACCTTAACCGATGTGACGGTCGGTGTTTTGCAGGGTTTGCAAGCCTTGTTTCGCGAACACCGTTTTGATTGGGTATTGGTGCAGGGCGATACTACGACCTCGATGGCGGCGAGCATGGCTGCGTTTTACGCAGGCATCCCAGTAGCGCATGTGGAAGCTGGCCTTCGTACCTACGACCTGCAGCGCCCGTTTCCGGAAGAGCTGAATCGCCAGTTAACCGCACGCATGGCAGCCAAGCATTTTGCGCCCACTGACTGTGCTAAACAGAATTTATTGTCTGAAGGTGTTTCTGCTGAGACCATTTTTGTGACCGGCAACACAGTGATCGACGCTTTGTTGTACATGCGTGAAAAAATTCGTGCAGGCGAAGTGCAGATATCATTGCCGGAGTCCATTCAATCGATCGTGGATACGCAAACGCCTTATGTGTTGATTACGGGGCACCGCCGAGAAAGTTTTGGGGAAGGGTTTCTCAATATTTGCCAGGCGATTCAGCGTTTGGCAAAACAGTATTCAGACTGGCAATTTATTTATCCGGTGCACTTAAATCCAAATGTGCAAGCGCCGGTCAATGAGCATCTAAACGGTTTGGCTAATGTGCATTTGATTGCGCCGCAAGAGTATGCGCCGTTTATTTATTTGATGGACCACTGCCGCGTTGTGCTCACTGACTCCGGTGGTGTGCAAGAAGAAGCGCCGTCTTTGGGTAAGCCCGTACTGGTGATGCGTGAGAAAACTGAGCGCCCAGAAGGGGTTGAGGCCGGTACCGCAAAATTAGTGGGTAATCGTTCGGATGATATTATCGCAGCAGTGAGCGGCTTGATTGATGATTCGGCTGCGTATGATGCGATGGCGAAAGCGGTGAATCCGTACGGCGATGGTCAGGCGGCTTGGCGTATTGTTGAGTGGCTTTAGCGATACTCCGCCATGTTGAATAGCAAATACTCTGCAAACTGTGTTATCAGCGCGTGTTCTGCGTGCGGTTCATAATATAAGTGACTGTGTGAGGTCACGGGTGCTTTATCGAGCGGCAGTTTCACCAGCAGACCTTGTTCAATTTCATCAAGCAGCATTTGTTCAGGTAAATAGAGAATGCCGAGACCTCGGCTTGCGGCGGCTAGTAGCTCAGTGGTCGACGCGGTTTTTAAGCTGCCGCGCACTTTGATTTGGCGCTTGCCGCTGAAATGCCAAAGACTGTCGGGTGTGGCTTGCGTGTTGACGAGGCAATTGTAGTCTTTCAGGGTGTCTAGTGAATCTGGTGACCCATGGCGCGCAATGTATGCTGGGCTTGCTAGCACCGCTCGTCGTAGCGTCATGATAGGTTTGCGTAGTAATCGTGGGTGCTCAATGAGATGACTGCTGATCGCCAGATCCGCTTGGCCCTCGATGGCAGCGTAGGGGTTGTTGCCGTTGAGCGTTTCTAATTCAATTTTCGGGTGCTGTTCTAGAAACGCCGTGATGACGTCAAGCAGTGGACTTTTGGAATAGAGGTTCGACAAAGAAAGGCGGATTGGGCCTTGCAGCTCACCTTGGTTTTCTAACAGGCGTAGTTCTGCTTGCTTGACGCTGGCCAAAATACGCTTGGCTTCCTCATAAAAAACCAGGCCTTCCGGTGTGGGCTCTAGACGCCGCGTGGTTCTAAAAATCAGGCTACATTTGAGTTTTTCTTCCTCTAACCATTTAATTTCTTTGCTGAGTTTTGAGATCGCAATATCCAGCTCGCGGGCGGCACCCGAAAAGCTGCCACTTTCGATGACTTGAGTGTAGTGCTTGATGGTGTTTAGGTAGTCCATATTTTCTAAATCAATAAAAATTATTTATAAATATACATGATTATCTCTTTTATAGAAAGTATTAGAATGAGTAAAAATTAAGCAGGAGAGCATTATGACAACATCCAATACATCAGAAAACAGATTTTTTCAGCCTTCAGGACAGCTGGCTGCGCGGGGCCAAAAGCTCCAGGGTAGCTTGCTGGGGGTTGATCAAGCGGCGGCCAGTACCTTGGTTTTTGGTTTCTCAGGGCTGACTAATCTTTTAGCGCTCGTTGAGCCGTACGGCTTTTTCCCCGCACCCATTGTCGCTGCGGCCAGTGTGGGTTTGTTTATTTTAAATGCGATCAGTTTAGATCGGGCTCGCAAATGGGCATCGAAAGTTTCTGGCGAGGGTCAGCAGCTGATCGGTGAGGCACAGCAAACGCCAGTCTTTAAACCCAGTTTGGTATTGCGCATGTTGGCCAGCTTGGGCGCCTTCGGCGTAACCACTAATCTTACGTTCATGCGCTATATGAGTCCGAGCATTAAACCCCTTCTTACGCTGGCAAACAAATCGGTATTTGCAGCGGGTTTCGGCTTGGGCTTAATGGCGGATGGTCTCGATGTGTATCACAATCTGTCGCAACAAGCTCAAGGCGTTACGCGGGGCCAGAAAGTGAAAAGCTGGATGTGGATGATCTCAAAAGCCTTGCTGTTTTGCAGCTTTTTAGGCGGCGCTTATGGAGAATCGGCTGCGTTTGCTCTTTCATCAGCCTTATTATTGATGCACAGCGCGATAGCCTTTGGCTCCTTGTGTTGTTCGAAAAGGCCTGCTCGTACCGAGCCAACTTCACCTGAAAGGATTACGGTGATATTTGATGATGCAGGAGTTGATGATGCGCCTGCTGCAGGAGTTGATGATGCGCCTGCTGCAGGAGACGATGATGCTGATGCTCAAAGGCCTTTAATGCGTTGAGGGTTTTTGGTGGCGCATGTTTACCCCGGCTTTGTCCGGGGTTTTTTTCGGCGTCTTGTTAAAAAATCCTAGATTTATGTTGACTTTAAGGTCGACGTTTAGGAGAATCTACCACTATTTTTGGAGGGGTGCCCGAGCGGCCAAAGGGAGCAGACTGTAAATCTGCCGGCGTATGCCTTCGTAGGTTCGAATCCTACCCCCTCCAAAATC
The DNA here is from genome assembly GCA_002796245.1 of Gammaproteobacteria bacterium CG11_big_fil_rev_8_21_14_0_20_46_22. Taxonomy (NCBI): domain Bacteria; kingdom Pseudomonadati; phylum Pseudomonadota; class Gammaproteobacteria; species Gammaproteobacteria bacterium CG11_big_fil_rev_8_21_14_0_20_46_22. Next base: position 58,765 of record PCWT01000007.1, read on the forward strand.
CAGAGCGCAGTTAGCGATGTATATAAATAAGGTATATCGCTCACTGGGTTTTAGGAATGAGATCCATGTGAAGGTGTCTCTAGTGAAGAGACGTTTTGGTGCGGGTGTAGTTCAGTGGTAGAACTTCGGCCTTCCAAGCCGATAGCGTGGGTTCGATTCCCATCACCCGCTTATTTGAAGGGTGGAAGTTACAGTGGCGACGCCTCGCTATTGTGCCTTCTGCCTTTTTGCCCTCGTAGCTCAGGGGTAGAGCGCTTCCTTGGTAAGGAAGAGGTCGGCGGTTCAATTCCGCCCGTGGGCACCAGGGTTATTTGGCGTTTAACAACTTAATATTGGGGTAGAGACTCATGGCAAAAGCTAAATTTGAGAGAAACAAGCCGCACGTAAACGTAGGCACGATAGGTCACGTGGATCACGGTAAAACGACGTTGACGGCAGCGTTGACGGTGGTGTTGTCAAAGCTTCACGGTGGTGAAGCGAAAGGCTACGACCAAATTGACAGTGCGCCAGAAGAGAAAGCGCGTGGTATTACGATTTCGACAGCGCACGTGGAAT
>PCWT01000008.1:0-14423 GCA_002796245.1 Gammaproteobacteria bacterium CG11_big_fil_rev_8_21_14_0_20_46_22
GTCAACTCACAGGATAACGGTTTACTCAAAAGCGGACATTTTAATTTTGGTAAAAGCGGACATTACTATTTTGGTATGACACTTTTTCGTCGCCATAATTTTTGACGGCTTACCAACGTATCGACCCTCAATGCCAATGGCTTGTTTTTCAGGTTCTTTTTGAAGGCTCGTCAGCAAAATCTGTGGGTAGACGGAGGCTCTTTTAGTTTGCCAAGTTGATGATATAAGGCGATTTGCAGGCAATTGAGTGTTTTAAAGCCGTAAGCTTTTCTGATAGTGAGTTTTGCCTTGTTATTTAAGCCCTCGACAGGGCCTGATGAGAGCTCTCCTTTCGCTTTGAACCAGTTTAAGATAAGCGTTTTATGTGATCGTAACATCTTGGCGACTTTCTTCATGGGCACTAGGTTGGATTGCATCGTTCGAGTAGCCCAGTCTTCTAAGAATTTGTCTGCCCAAGCGGGTGATTTGTATGACCAGAACCGTTGAAAGTCTTCTTTCATCAAATAGGCTTTGACGGACATGAGATTTACCTTTAATAACTCACTGAGCTTACTGGTTTGCTTTTGTGTGAGGTTGGTCGGTTTTTTTAGTAGGAGCCAACGACCCTGCGCTAGGACATTGTCTTCACCGTCAGCTTTGAATTTTCTGACTTCTTCCCGTCGCACCTCATCCACGGCTTCATTAAACTTTTTTGCAATATGGAAACGATCCAAGACATTTAAGGCATTGACACATTTTTTCTTAATGACTTTTAAATACGCAGCCCACATATCGCTGCAAACAAATTGCAATTGAGCGCAGCGCACTTTGCCAAATTCACGAAAGAAACGTAGCAGCGTTTTAGCTGTGCGATCCTTACCGTACCACAATAACCGGCGGCAACCTTTATCAAGCTGATATACGCAGGTTAAATACCGATGGCCTTTAAAGACCGCAATCTCATCGACGCCAATCTGCTTAACGTTATCCCACGCACGATGCGCTAAACCATAATTCACAACCCATTGAATGGAGCGGTATACACTGTCCCAACTCGCGTTAAATACCTTGGCCGTATCACGCCAGGATAAGCGTTTAGCCCACGTAGCCAAGAACAACTGATAGCTTTTGGTTAAACGCTCTTTCCCTTCAGCCCAAGGAAGCGGCTCAACATGAATGCCATGCAGTTTACAGCTAACACGGCGTGGTGCATAAGCAAAATAAACAGGAATATTCCACAGGGGCACGTATTGATAAAGCCGGACCGCTTGGGTGTCATACGTTGGACAGCGTCGTCCACATTGCACGCACTGACCTCGAGTACTTTTCCTGGCTGATAATTCAATAACAAGCGATTTCACACTGGCTACCACTTCAAAAGCAGATCGCCCATAAACAAAAGACTGGAATTTTTCGATTGAATTGAGTATTGTTTTGATGAGCATTATTACTTCCTGTGGCTAGAACATGAGTGTTGCAACCCAGATTCTAAACACACTTAGCTAATAATGCTCACTTCACAATGACACTAGCAATACACTGCCAGCGAATAAAAAAACCAAGGAAGGAAGGAAGGAAGAAAGAAAGAAAGTTCTCGTCGAACAAAAAGCGCCCAAACAAACACTTGTGACCGAACAATTCAAATGTTAGCATAGCCGCCAATATCATAAAAGTAATGCATTCTTGCGTTTTAAAAAGCCTCCCACAGTCTTATTTTCTAGCCACACCACCCAACAGCTTATTTAATTTTCATTAACGAGGTTTACCATGCAACGACTCAGCTATGCCATTGCCGCTATTTTACTCAGCGGTTTTGCGTATTTTTTCACAACCGGCTTTTATGCCATCTGGTGGCTGGCCTGGCTCGCGCCCATCCCGTTGCTTTTGTACAGTCTACGGTTTTCATTGAAAAGCACCTTGCTTGTTGCTTTTCTAGCGGGGCTCATTGCTAATGCAAGCACCTTTTATTACTTAAGCACTTTCTTGCCCGTCAAACTTCAAACCATGGGTTGGCTCAGCGGGGCGGCAAGCCTTTGTTTACTGTTTAGCTTAAACAAAGTGCTCATCCGCTACAGCCCCCGCTGCTTATCTATTCTTGCATTTCCCGTGTTAAGTGTACTGCTTGAATACAGCGCCTCATTTTCAAGCGCTGGTGCACTGAGCAGTTATTCCTATTCGCAAATGAGCTTTTTGCCAGCAATACAAATCGCGTCGATCACCGGCTACTACGGTGTTACCTTTCTGCTGAGTCTGTTTGCATCTGGCTTGAGCATCACAATCCATTATCGAACATCCATTCGCCCTTACAAAGCAAGCCTGGCTTTCGCTAGTGTGCTCATTATTATTTGCCTGTGCTTTGGCTTTTACCGCACAGCGAGCTGGAAGCCTGTAGGCTCACTGAAAGTCGCAATGATTGCCGAACCTGAAAGCGTTCAAAACCTAATGCGAAAAGATATGACTAACGCTTTAGCGCTCACCAAACAGTACGCTGATAGCATCAATCAACTAAAAGGCAAAGGTGTCTCGCTTATGGTATTGCCTGAAAAAAACATTAAAGTCACACGAGCCACGCGAGTTTTAGTCCAATCGAAATTCTCAAGCATGGCACATCGTGCCAAAGCTTACTTAGTCGTGGGCATTGATGATTTAAGCGAAAAGCAAAAACGTAATATCGCCTGGGTCTTTAACCCGAAAGGTCAGCTGCTTGGCACGTACGATAAAGAACATATGCTACCCGGCCCTGAATCGGGCTATCGAATCGGCAAAGATTTATTAATCTTTACGATTCATGGTTATAAAATCGGCGTGATCATCTGTAAAGATGCTGATTTTGTGAGCCCTGCGATTCAATACAGCCAGCAAGGCATCAATTTACTGGTTGTGCCCGCACTCGACTTTAATATTGATGCCTGGCTACACAGCCGGCCGGCGATGATGCGAGCCCTCGAAGGCAACTACAGCTTAGTGCGCGTGGCACAATGGGGCTTATTGCTGGCTATGGCGCCAGACGGTAACCTTATCGGCGATCTTCATACAAGTGATAAAGCACCCAGTATACTCATTCGCGATGTACCATTAGGGGATGGTCACAGCGTGTTTAGTCATCAACCCAACTGGTTTATTTGGCTGATGGGTTTGTTGTTAGCACTTATGCCGATTTCTACCGCTTTTAAGAGAAAGCAATGATTGAGATTAAAGCCAGAGAGCAAGCCACGCTGACTTGCCCTCTTACTCACATAAAGATACTTGCGCTAAAACTCTCGAAAGGCTTTAAACGCTTCTTGCGTGAGCGGTGCGTCAAAATCAACGATCTGGTTTTCAACTAAACCTTCATAAACATAAAGGGTGCTCAACAAACTCTTGACGAGTTTTTTGATCGAAATAACCGATATCACCATTGCGATTTTGAAAGACGATTTTATAACGACCCAATTTATTGCTCAGCAAAAACCCCATCTTCTTAGCCTTACTTAAAGCCTCTCTGCCTTCAAGCGAAGCTCTGAGCAATCGACCGTAACACCCCCCTAACACACAAGCCTGTTTTGACGATAAGCGATTCACCACCGACATGTCAGCAATCATCGCCTCTATCTTAAATTTGAGCACAATCCTTGTCCCCACACACCGCAAATAAACGAGGTGAGCAGGCATGTCGATTTCTTCGATGATATAGTCGCTGCCAGGTGCGCGATGAACAAAAAAATTCGCTTCAAGGCTTGAAAAGCTGTTTTGATTTTTTGCTTAAACACAGTTATCTCCCTTCAGCATTTATTTCAGGCTTTTAAAAGCTTGCGATCAGATGAATTCATTTCAGGGGATCACCATGAATAATTCCATACACGATATTCAAGCCTGCATCAAAAACTATTTCCTAGGCACACACGAAGCTGATATTGCACGCGTTAAAAAAGCCTTTCATCCTGATTGTAAAATCACGGAGTTTATTAAGAAGCATTGAAATGAATTTAATTCAATTTTGCGATCGTATTCAAGAAGCTGAACAACGCCCTCGAGCAGAATACGATAAAAAATTATTGCTATAGATATTCACCATGATATCGCCATAGTGAAGGCGCGCGTACCGGTGGGTGAAATTTATTTTACAGATTACATCACGCTGGTTCACTTAAGTGGCAAGTGGCAAGTGGAAAAGACGACAAAAAAGTTTTACCGACGCTTGAAAATAAAATATTGAAAATCTTTCACGCTGACGTATAGTGAGCATGTCACGACCTTAAGGCAAAAAAGTCAATTAACAAGGCAGCCGGGAAGCATGAGGCTTCCCCAGTGACCCTCTCAGAACTATCGCGCACGAGCAAATAGGCAAACCTTCACAGAAGGCTTTACTTTTCGTATGATGCCCAGATGAAAAACAAAGCCCCACATATCTTTATTTGCGCCGGCGAAGCCTCGGGCGATACCCTAGGCAGCCTGCTTGCCGCCGACTTAAAGCAACACCAGCCTGATATTAAACTCGCCGGCATGGGCGGCGACAAAATGAAAGCCGAAGGTGTTGATGTGGTTTTCCCCTATGATGATATTGCCGTGGTTGGCTTAATTGAAGTCATCACTCACTTTTCAGCGATCAAAAAAGCCTATAACACGGTTAAAACGTACCTACTCGAACAAAAGCCCGACCTTGTGGTGTTTATCGATTACCCAGGCTTTAACTTACGCATGGCCAAAGTCGCGAAAGAAGCCGGCATCCGAGTCATGTACTATGTCAGCCCTCAAATTTGGGCCTGGAAAAAGGGCCGCATTCACCACATTAAACGCTACGTGGATCACATGGCCGTACTGTTTGCTTTTGAAAAAGAGCTGTATGAATCAGCCGGTGTGCCTGCAAGCTTCGTGGGTCATCCGCTCACCCACAAGGTACAGGCCAGTGAAAGCCCCGAGTCACTACGCACTCGCTTTGGGCTCAAACCTGGCCAGAAAGTTATCGCGCTGCTACCAGGCAGTCGACGTGGCGAAATAGAGCGGCTTGCGCCTTGCATGGCCGCAACACTAAGCTTACTTCGTAAAAAACACCCTAGCCTTCAGTGCGTCATTCCATTAGCACCGACCATCGACGCAAAAACCTTACCCGCCGAGCTTCAAAAGCACGCCAAAATTGTAAAAGGTGAAACCTATAACGCCCTTGCGGTGAGTGACGCAGCTATCACCGCATCCGGCACGGCGACACTCGAAGTAGCGCTCATGGGCGTACCCATGGCTATTATTTATAAGGTTAACCTCATCACCTACCTCATCGCACGCTTAGTGGTCAAAATCTCTCACATTGGTTTATGCAACATCATCACGCAGCGCGAAGTGGCACCCGAGTTCATCCAATTTGACATGACGCCCGAAAAAATCGCCGCTTACATCGATAAATTATTAAGCAATGAAAGCTTCCACCATACCCAAAAGGCAGGCTTAGAAGCCGTGGCTTTACAGCTAAAATCAAAAAGCGAAACACACACACCTGCTGAAGTTGCGCTCAGCCTAGTCGACCATTAAATCTCTTGTGATACCCCAAAAGTCGGGATATGATTGCCAATTACCTATCATCTTAACGCAGGAGGCAAATTATGGCAGTTAAGAAGAAAACCCCAGCTAAAAAAACAACCGTGAAGAAAAAAGTCACGGCTAAAAAAACACCCGCTAAAAAGAAAACGGTAGCCAAAAAGCCCGCCGCCAAAAAAACAGCGGCTAAAAAAGCACCCGCTAAAAAGACAGTAGCTAAGAAGCCAGCGACCAAGAAAAAAGCAACCGTCAAAAAGGCGCCCGCCAAAAAAGTCGTCGACAAGAAAAAACCTGCAGCCAAAAAGCCAGCCGCCAAAAAACCGGTAGCAAAGAAAAAAGTGGCTGCAAAAAAACCCGCGATTAAAAAAGCAACGGCCAAAAAAACGGCTGCGCCGAAAAAAACCACGGCCAAAAAGACAGCCGTGAAAAAAACCGCCGCCAAGAAAAAAGCGGCGACCGTTAAAAAAGTCACGCCAACAACAAGGAAAACCGCTGTGAAAGCAACGCCAAAAAAAGCAACAAAAAAACCTGCGCGCAAGAAATACTTATCATTAGACTTCATCAATACTGAAGACGAATTACTGAATATGCACCCCGATGATTACATGAACACCGCCCAATTGGATTTCTTCAAGCGCATGTTAATCAACCTCAAAGCCACCACTGAAACACACATTGAAGAAGTACGCCGCGAGCTAATGGAAGAAGAGCGCAACGCTGATGCAAACGATATCGCCTCACAAGAAGAAGCGCGTAGCATGAAGCTTCGCATTGTGGATCGCGAAACCAAGTTAATTCCTAAGATTTTACTAGCGTTACGTCGCATTGAAGACGGCAGCTACGGCTATTGCGAAGAAACCGGTGAAGAAATCGGCATACGCCGTTTATTACTTCGCCCTACTGCAACCTTGTCGATTGATGCGAAATCATTTCAGGAAGAAAAAGAAAAATTGTACTTCGACTAAATTACGATAAACCATCCGTCATCCCCGCACAAACGCGGGGATTGACAACCCGCTCAGCTACGCCTTATCCACCGGCACATAACCTTCAGGCGCATCACCACCATCACCAAACAAAAAGGCTTCCATTTGCTGCTTTAAATAATCACGCGCATTGGATTCTAACATATTCAAACGGTACTCATTGATCAGCATCGTCTGGCGATCGAGCCAAAGTTGCCAGGCTTCTGCAGAGATACTCTCCACAATACGCTGCCCCAACTCACCAGGATAGGGTGGAAAATCCAAACCCGGCGCTTCTTTTTGTAATTTTTGACAAAACACGGTACTCATACGGTCTCCAATACTTCTTCTATCAACTGTTTAATGGGCTTTGGCAGCCCAAGCTTTTGCTCGCCATTATACCAAACCAGATGATCAGCCGACATAACTGATAACCCCTCCTCCACCTTGATCAAGCAAGGCCGAAGTAACAAGGCATAATGACTAAATACATGCTGCAGCGGTGCAAGCTCGCGCTTTGTGCGCACAGTCACCGGGTAACCCTCTAAACGCTCATCAAGCTCATCTAATGTTTCACAACTGGGAAAACACCAAAGCCCACCCCAGATACCGGGTGATGGGCGCTTTTCCAATAAAAGCTCACCCGCTTGATTTTGGATAATCAAAAAATAGGCCTCACGCTTAGGCAGCGCCTTTTTCGGTTTTTTACCAGGGTAATGATCGATAGCTTCCAGCGCCTTAGCCTGACAAAACTCACTTAAGGGGCACAAATGACAGGCTGGCTTGCTGCGCGTGCAGACCATGGCACCCAAATCCATCATCGCTTGGTTGTAATGATGACAACGCTCAAGTGGCGTGTGTTGCTCAGCCAATTGCCAAAGTTGCTTAGCCACAGGCGTCTGTCCTGGCCAACCCTCAACCGCGAAACAACGGGCAAGCACACGCTTAACATTACCATCTAGAATGGGTGCGGATTGCTGCATGCCCAAGCTTAAAATGGCGCCGGCCGTTGAACGCCCAACACCCGGCAAAGTTTCCAGCGCTTCGACGGTATCCGGAAATTGTCCGCTATAAACATCACACACACGCAAAGCCGCTTTGTGCAAATTACGCGCACGAGCGTAATAGCCCAAGCCTGTCCAAAGGTGCAAAACCTCATCCACTTTCGCATGAGCCAAGTCTTCTACTTTTGGAAAACGTTCAATAAAACGATTGAAGTAAGGAATCACCGTATCGACTTGCGTTTGCTGGAGCATAATCTCCGACAACCACACCCGATACGGTGTCACCGATTGCTGCCAGGGCAAATGTTTTCGCCCGTGGATATCGAACCAGGCCAATACTTTGTCAGCAAAGGCCTGAGGGATCACTTGAACAAACCGCCTATGTTTATGCCTTTAATTTGCTTGCCAATAGAGTCCAAATTGCCCTTAAGCGTATTTTGCAACAAGCTGCCCAAGTCCGGGCTAATGCTTGGCGAGGACAAAGAACCTGTGACCAACAAAGGAATCTCAGGACCGACTGGCGTTGGATTAGATGTGCTGCCTTGCATACCTTGCGCCTTTAAGCGCATATTGATTGTTTGGCGCGCTAAGTTTGCAGAACCTTTACCGGTCAAGCCCAGCACAGCAGAACTAACGGTTAAGTCATTCGTGCTTACCACACCGTTTTTCGCAACAAAGCTCAAACGCATATCACCGAACTTTGTCACGCCCGTATTTTCACGCGTACCCACACTGTGCGGCTTGATCACATTCATCGCTGTGCGGTAGATAAACAGCAAGTCACCACCTTGGTACTGGCCGTTAACCACTTCAAAACGGCCTTTACCATTTAAGGTAGCCATATTGCCGCCCATAAGGCTCGCGCTCACATTACCGTTGGCGGTACCCGTGATTTTATCGACCTTAGACACCGCAGCAATCAAGGGGCCAATGTTAATTTGTTTAAACGTCAAATTAAACTGCGTGAACTGATTCGCAAGCTTGGTGCTGGCTTGGCCCAATACCTGGCCTTGGTACATTTTCAGGCTGATCGGCGAAATCGTCAGCTGACCATTATCTTTCACGGCTTTGATCGTGATATCGTCGACCTGCATGCCGTTGTAATTCAAGCTACCGCCTTTTAAAGCGAAGCTTTTCGGTGTTGCCGTCAGATGCCCTTTAAAGTTTAAGTTCAAACGAGAGCCTGGCAAGCCAGAACCCCGCAGCGCTGTTTTCAATGTCACAGGCGACAAATCAAAACGATCACCTTCCCACAACACTTTCGCATCCAAGCTGACTTTGCCTTTCATCGCAGGCTTGTTAGCATTGATATTAAATGACGTCGTCAAAGGAAAACGATCACCCTGCTGAAGGTTTTTCACATTTAAATTGAAATCAGTGACCGCAATGTTTTGCCCCGCGGTTTTATCCACATAATGCAAAGTTGAGTTTTGAATGCTTAAGTTTGGCAAACTCACTTTCGGCAGATTAAAGCTGCCAGTACTGCCCGCCTGTGGCTCGGCCGCCTGAACCGACTCGGTTTTTGCTGCCGGTGCGCCGAAGGCCCAATTCGCCTGACCCTTGGCATTTTTAAGTAGCTGAATATCCGCACCCGATAACGTGAATTTTTGCATATCCACATGTTTGAAGATCAAAGGCAAAGTCGCCAAGCTGACATCCAAAGTTTTAATCGTGGCTAAATTACCCTGCCCCATGCTCGGCGGGTTAGACAGGCTGACATCATGCGCTTCAACACTGATATGCGGAAAAATATGCCAATCAAGCGAGCCCTTGATGACTAACGTTCGACCTGTGTGCTCCTTAACCTGCTTTTCCAACAGCTTACGCCAATCCATATGGCTGGCCACGGCGTACAACACGCCCCACAAAACCAAGAGAACAACAATGATCACCGCGATAACAATACTGGTGATTTTACCCGCACGACTCATAACCCACTCCTTTTGGATGAATGTGGGCCATTATATCGGCAGAGCCGCCAGTCTGTCACGAAAATTACAAACCAGCGGTCATGCAGAAAAATAGGGTGAGCAAAAAAACCATTAAAAATGCCTGAGCACCGCCTAAAAACTTACGGCTCTTTACCTCTCGCCCGCCAAACGCTAGGATACCCCCATGAAAATCGTCGCCCTTAACATCAACGGCATACGCGCCGGCCAACGCAAAGGCTTTTTTGAGTGGTTAGCCGCTCACTCACCCGATATCGTCTGCCTTCAAGAAATCAAAGCGCAAGAGCACCAACTCAACGAAACATTCTACCCCAAAGACTACCACTGCCATTATTTCCCAGCTCAGCGACCGGGTTACAGTGGCACTGCGATTTTAAGCAAACGTGAGCCTAAAAAGATTATCACGGGTCTTGGTTTTGATCTCTGCGACAGCGAAGGCCGCTATATACAGTGCGATTACGAAGGCTTAAGCGTGGGCTCTTTGTACTTACCCTCGGGTTCCCACAATGATGACCGCCAAGTCTTGAAATATGAATTCATGGATCGGCTTGAAGACATCATGAAAGCGTTTAAGCGCAAACGCCAAGAGTTTATTCTCTGCGGCGACTGGAACATCGCCCACACCAAAAAAGACATCAAAAACTGGCGCGGCAATCAAAAAAACTCTGGCTTTTTACCCGAAGAGCGCGCCTGGATGGATAAGCTGTTTGGCGAGATGGGCTGGGTGGATGCTTTTCGCGTATTGAATCAAGAAGAACATCAATACACCTGGTGGTCGAACCGAGGCCGCGCTTGGGAAAACAATGTCGGGTGGCGGATTGATTACCATATCACCACACCGGGCCTGCGCGATAAAATCATCGGCTGTGATATTTACAAAGACGAGCGCTTTTCAGATCATGCGCCGCTGATCATCGACTACGCGCTAGACTAAACCAAACAAATGGACAATCAGGCTTTCGAACACTAAAAAGATCGGGCCTATAATCATTTGCAACGCACCGACAGCCAAGAGAATAATCAGGATGAAAAAGCCGTAAGGCTCAAGGCGATCAAACGCCGCTGACTGCTTACCCGGTAAAATGGCTGAGATAAAACGCCCACCGTCCAGCGGTGGGATGGGCAATAAATTTAAAATGCCCAGCCAAAGGTTAATCACAATACCCGCCTGCCCCATGTAGATTAAAGCAAGCGCGGCACTGGAACCTTCATGCCCAAACCAAAACCCGAGCTTCATGACCAAAGCCCAGAGAAAAGCCATGAGCAAGTTTGCCACAGGGCCTGCCAACGACACCCAGGCCATATAACGGCGCGAAGGCAAATTGTTCGGATTCACCGGCACAGGCTTGGCCCAACCAAACACCACACCGCCGATAACGATGCACAAGACCGGCAGAATAATCGTACCCAGCAAATCAATGTGCTTGACCGGATTCAACGTTAAGCGACCGAGCATTTTTGCCGTTTTGTCACCAAAACGTAAAGCCACAAAACCATGGGCCACTTCATGCACGGTGATCGCAAATAAAACCGGCACCGCCCATACACAAATTTTCTGTATTAATGTCATTTCCATCGCGCGATCCTATCACAAATTGGACTTGACCGAAAATACTGCTTAGGCTACAAATCAACACTCTAATTTCATTGGAATGATCGCCATGACACCCGTCTACACCAGCGCACAAATTCGCCTGATCGAGAAATACGCCATCAAATCTGGGGTCAGCGGCAAAAGCCTCATGGCGCGCGCGGGAGCCGCAGCCTTTGAGCAGCTAGCCCTTCACTGGCCACACTCAAAATCGATCGCTGTGCTTGTCGGTGGCGGCAATAATGGTGGTGATGGCTTGGTGCTTGCACGACTCGCTCTCGAAAAAGGCTTACAGTGCACCCTTTACACCTTAGGCGATTTGAACAGCTTAAAAAACGAAGCGCTGGATGCTTGGCAAGAATTGAAAGCCTTTTCACCAGCCGTTAAACCGATTAAACAACTCAAACCGAACCATTATGACCTGATCGTTGATGCCTTATTTGGCATTGGCTTTAAAAGCGACGTCGATAGCTCGCTCCAGGGATTATTTGAAAGCATCAACGAAAGCATCACTCCCGTGCTGGCGATCGATATTCCTTCGGGCTTATGCGCCGATCGCGGCATTGCCGAACCCATCGCGATCAAAGCTGACACCACGATTACATTTATTGCATTAAAGTCTGGCCTGCTCACCGCACAAGCCAGCGAGTACTGTGGTGATATCCATGTCGAGCAATTGAATATCGACAAAGCCTTATTCAGCCACATCACCCCGCCCATTCATGCGGTTCGAAGCTTGGATTTTGTAGACCATTTAAAACCGCGCAAACACTATACGCACAAACACGCACAAGGCCATGTATTGATTATTGGTGGTGACCGCGGCATGAATGGTGCGGTGACCTTAGCGGCCAAAGCCGCGTTGCGCACAGGCGCAGGCCTGGTGAGTGTCGCCACACACCCCTCACACGCAGCCCTCATTAACCTCACGCAACCCGAAATCATGGCGCACGGCATTGAAAAAGCCAAAGATCTCAAGCCGTTGTTAGAAAAAGCCAGCGTGCTGTTGATTGGCCCAGGCTTAGGTCAAAGCGATTGGAGCAAAAGCCTTTGGCGATCCATTCAAAAATGCAAAGATAAACCCAAGGTGGTTGATGCCGATGGCTTGCGCTTTCTATCGCAATCATCCGAACGCACTGATAACTGGGTACTCACACCCCACCCAGGTGAAGCCGCAAGCTTATGTGGCGAAACCACTCAAAACGTACAAAGCCAACGCTGGAAAATCGCCACACAACTGCAAAACCGCTACGGCGGCGTATGCGTACTTAAAGGCAGCGGCACGATTATTGCCGACGGCGAACAACAAACCGTTTGCACAGCCGGCAACCCTGGCATGGCTTCAGCCGGTATGGGCGATGTATTGGCCGGCATCATTGCAAGCTTCATCGGCCAGGGCTTATCTTTAAGTGACGCCGCCAATTTAGCCGTGTGCCTACACGCCGAAACCGGTGATGAGCTTGCCAAACAACACGGCGAGCGCGGGCTTTTAGCCAGTGACTTACTAACCACACTACAACACAAGGTCAACCGTCGATGAGACTCATGAAAATTAATGATGAACTTGCTTTGCAGGGGTTTTGCCGAACGCTGTTTGCGCTACTGCCTAAGGATTTTACGCTGTATTTGCACGGCGATTTAGGTGCGGGTAAAACCACGTTTTCACGCTACCTGATACAGGCCGCAAGTCCTGACACCAAAGTCAAAAGCCCAACGTATACGCTGGTTGAGCCTTATAACATCGGCGGCAGACTGTTTTATCACTTCGATCTTTATCGCTTAAGCTCGCCGGATGAACTGTATGCCCTGGATGTTGACGATATTTTTTCAACACCTAGCGTGCGCTTAGTCGAATGGCCTAGTCAGGCCCAAGACGGCTTGCCAAGCCCAGACTTAGATGTTTATATAGAGATCGAAACGGATCAATCTCGCCGCATGCGATTAGAAGCGCGCAGCGACAAAGGCATTAAGGTACTGAATCAACTATGATCAAAGGGCTCAAAACATTTTGTTTTACCAGCCTTGTCGCTACATTCAGCGTAGCCTCATCAGCCGATGTGATCACACAAATTAAATTCTACCAAAACCTCGCCGGCATTTATTTCACACAAAAAACCGTACCGCATTACAGCACCCTAGTGCTACGACACCCGGATCGCTTGGTATTAGATTTCCCCAACACGCGCTTGGCCAATCATTTTCGCGCCCAACCCGACGGCATTGTGAAAAGCTTTCATTACCACGTGTACAGCAACAAAACCCGTCTGGTCTTTAGTCTGCCTGGAACTTTCACTTATAGCAAAACGACCGAACCACACCACCTTAAACTGACCATTCACACGCAATCTACACAAAAACCCAAAAAGCCCGTGCCGGCCGTGATCGTGATCGACCCAGGCCATGGTGGCAAAGACCCGGGAGCAACGGGCCCTAAAGGTATACACGAAAAAAATGTGGTGCTTGCGATGGGTAAAGATTTGCGCGCTGATCTTGAAAAAATGTCGGGCATCAAAGTCGACATGACTCGCCATGGCGATTATTTTGTCACACTGCGTGGACGTCTTCAGATCGCTCGCAAAGACAAAGCCGATGCCTTTATTGCGATCCACGCTGACTCTTTTCCCAATAAAAATGCACGCGGCGCGACAGTGTTTGCTTTATCAGAACATGGCGCGACCAGTGAAGCCGCGCGTTGGCTAGCGCACAGCGAAAATAACGCGGTGCTCGGTGGCGCAGAATTTGCTGGCCAAAGCAAAGAAGTTCGCTCAGTGCTCTTAGACCTTTCGCAGTCGATTACGATTGCACACAGTTTAGAGTTCGGCCAAGACGTGAATGACAGCTTGGCAAAAATCACGCCCATGCATAGCGGTAAAGTAGAACAAGCGCCTTTCATGGTCTTAAAGTCACCGGATATTCCATCCCTGCTCGTCGAAACTGGCTTTATCTCGAACGTTCACGAAGAAGCTGAGCTCAATAACCCAAAATATCAACACGCCATGGCACAAGCGATGGCCAAAGGCATACGAGAATACTTGTACCAGCATCCACCTAGGCACTCGATCATCGCCGAGCAACAAGCCGGTCGATTACACTACACCGTCAAAAAAGGCGACACTTTGAAAAAATTGGCAGGCTACTTCAACGTCACAGAAAAAGCGTTGGCCCGCGCCAACCATTTATCGATTAATACCGCATTGAAAACTGGACAATCGTTAACTATCCCACGTGCTTAGGTGACGCTCGAGCAGCAAGCTCGCAAGCACAGAAGAAGCCTGTAGCAACTGTCTTTGCGAGGAGCGAAGTGACGAAGCAATCTCCAGGTTAGGGCTTGTTTACAATGGGTATTCCCGACTGCAAACCAAGCGAAATCGGCCAAAAATTGCAAAAATCTCATTACATATGTTCAATATGTGCTTCGATTTTTTTC
>PCWT01000008.1:14447-59447 GCA_002796245.1 Gammaproteobacteria bacterium CG11_big_fil_rev_8_21_14_0_20_46_22
CGATTTTTTTCATTTTTGGCTCGATTATCTTGATTTTCGTTTCGAAAAACCCATTGCAAACAAGCCCTAATGAGCCAGATTGCCGCGCTCACTGACGTTCGCTCGCAATGACATTAGCAGCAGCCTGGGTTGAGAAGCGGCAGCGACGATAACCCAGGAAAATAAAAACCGCGCAAGAGTGTTATCAACGCTGCCAAAAACTTCGCGAAAAAATGACCAAGAGTGTGAAGATTTCCAAACGGCCGGCCAGCATGCCCACAATCAGCACCCATTTTGAAAAGCTGTTTAAATCTGCCATATTATACGCATACTGACCAATGGCCGCACCCACGTTACCCAACGCTGAGGCCATAGAGCCAAAAGCCGTGGTAAAATCCAAACCCGTGGCCATGATCAATAAAACCCCGATTAACAACAAAGCAATATAAGCTGTGACAAAAGCCCAAACGGCTTCGACAACATGCTCTGGGACCACACGATTATTGATTTTAACGGCATACACACCTTGCGGGTGAATCAAACGTTTCAACTCACGACCCAATTGTTTTTTGAGCAATACAAAGCGCAACATTTTCATACCACCACTGGTTGAGCCGCCGCATGAACCCAGCAAGCCAAGCAATATAATGAGCACCGGAATAAACAAAGGCCAGGTTGCAAACGCACCATCCACAAAACCTGTGGTGGTCATCACAGAAACGACCGCAAAAGTGGATTTCACCAAAGAATTCCAAATACCGGGATAAACATGATAAATCGACAGTACCACTAGACCAATAAACGATACCAGCGCAGCAATTGCGATGTAATAACGGAACTCGACATCACGCAAATACACGCGAATCGAACCACGTGTCACCGATAAATAATGCAGCGAGAAATTGGTGCCGCCCAGCAGCATGAAGATAATACAAACCACATCAATTAAGTTACTGTGATAATAAGCAAAGCTCGCATTGTGAATCGAAAAACCGCCGGTAGAAATTGTACCAAAGGATTCTTCCACCGCATCGAAGATCGGCATGCCGGCTGCCCAGTACGCCAAGCTGCACAGTATTACAAGCCCCACATAAAACACCCAAATCGCCTTGGCCGTTTCGGTAATACGCGGCGTGATCTTATCTTCTTTCATCGGACCGGGTGTTTCCGCACGGTAAAGCTGCATACCACCCACGCCTAACATCGGCAAAATAGCCACAGCTAAAACGATAATCCCCATACCACCCAGAAACTGGAGTTGCTGTCGATAGTACAACAAAGCTGCCGGCACTTGATCCAAATTAGCAATGGCTGTCGCGCCCGTGGTGGTAAAGCCTGAGACCGACTCAAAAATGGCATCGGTAAAATTCACTTCAAAATGAATGCCCAACCAAATCGGCAAGCAACTGAAAAAACTCAATACCGTCCAGAAAAGAATAACAATAAAAAAGCCATCACGAATTTTAAGCTCAGCGCGGTCACCCCGCGTGGGCACCCACAACAGCAAACCTGTCAGAAAAGTGATGGAGAAGGCTAGAAGAAAGGGCCAAACTTCAGGTTGGTTAAAATAGTACCCCACAGGAATCGGCACGAGCATCGTGATACTGAAAAAAATCAGCAAAAGACCCAGAACACGAAACACAGAGCGAAATTGCATATCGGTCTACCCAAAAAATCCCAAACTGACTTGGAACAACTGCTCCACTTCTTTGACACGTTTCTTGTCCGCCAGGAATAAAATGACTTTATCTTCCGGCTGAATTTTGATATCACGATAAGCAATAATCACTTCCTCGCCACGCACAATCGCACCGACTGTGACACCAGACGGCAAACGGAGTTCTTTAACCGTGCGCCCAATCACGCGAGACGAACCTTCGTCACCGTGAGCCACAATCTCCAAGGCTTCGGCCGCACCGCGGCGCAAAGAATAGACGTTTTCAATGTCACCGCGTCGAATGTAGCGCAAAATGTATCCAATGGTTGCTTGTTGTGGCGAAATGGCAATATCGACCACACTGCTTTCCACAAGCTCAACGTAGGCCGTACGCTGAACCAAGGCCATGACCGTGCGCACACCGAGTTTTTTCGCGAGCATGCACGACATAATATTGTTTTCATCGTCTTGCATCAACGCACAAAACACATCAACGTTTTCAATGCCTTCGTTGTGTAAAAGCTCACGATCAACGGCATCGCCATGCAACACGGTACTAGACTGCAACTCAGAAGCAATATACTCCGCACGATCACGATTTTGTTCGATCACTTTAATATCGTATTTAAGCTCTAGCGCACGTGCCACACTTAAGCCAACGTTACCACCACCTGCAATAAGAATACGCTTGTACGGATTATCTAATCGGCGCAGTGCTGACATCACTTTACGAATGTGTTCGCTGGCGGCAATAAAAAAGACCTCATCACCCACTTCTAACACCGTATCGCCTTTGGGTGTGATCGCACGATTTTGGCGAAACACGGCCACGACACGCGCCTCAAGATTCAACTCTTGACGCAAAGCACCCACACTTTTACCGACCAGGGGCCCACCAAAAAACGGCTTGATGGCCACAAGCTTCACTTTGCCTTCAGCAAAATCCAAAACCTGCAAGGCACCGGGGTGCTCGACCAAACGGCGAATATTGCTGGTGACCAATTGCTCGGGGCTAATAAAGACATCGACCGGCAGATTTTCTCGGCTATAAAGTTTGGGATAACGAAAATATTCGGTTGCACGAATCCGTGCGATCTTGGTGGGTAAACTAAACAAAGAATACGCGACCTGGCAAGCAACTAAATTCACTTCATCGTTATTCGTCACGGCGATGAGCATATCAGCATCATCCGCACCGGCTTTTTTCAACACAGTGGGATACGATGCATTACCTAATACGGTGTTTAAATCCAAGCGTGATTGTAAGTTTTTAAGGCGTTGATCATTGTGATCAACCACGGTGACATCATGGCCTTCAAACACCAAGTTTTCAGCCAATGTGCCGCCGACCTGGTTACCCCCTAGAATGACAATTTTCATAAGGACAATGTACCTTCAAAAACAAAACTAGCCGGCCCCGTTAAATACAAAGCATCCTGCGATTGCGAGCAATCCACACTTAGTCTACCACCCGCTTGTTGAATATCCACCCTTTCATCGACAAGATTTTGCTCAAATGCCGCAAGCGCACAGGCTATCGCACCACTGCCGCAAGCCAAGGTTTCGCCCGCACCGCGCTCAAACACACGAAGATCAATTTGCGTGCGATTGCGCACACAGGCAAAACCCACATTCACGCTGTGAGGGAATTGTTGGTGCGCTTGAAGTAGACGCGCTATTTCGACATGACCCTTAGCATGAATATCCTCGACAAACATCACGTAATGAGGGTTACCAATATCAATAAAACTACCCTCCAAGGTTTGCTCACCGATGTTAACGTGATAAGGAATCACACACTCATTGGCCGAAGGTAAAACCAAACGGTATTGACCATCGCCTTCATTATGCAGTGTTAAGCGATCGCGGCCGGTGTAAAAACTCACCGTGTCACCCTGAACCAAACCCCGATCAAAGACATAATGCGCCAAAGCCCGCGCGCCATTACCGCATTGGTAAACACGCCCGCCATCGGCATTGAAAATCCAATAATCAAAATCCGCTTTAGGTACGCTCGCCGGCGCCAAAGCCAGCAACTGATCGCAACCCACACCAAAATGGCGATCGGCGATGAACTGGACATTCTCAGGGGTTAAGACGTTGCCGGCCTCGCACACATTGACAACGACGAAGTCATTGCCCAGCGCTTGCATCTTGCTGAACGTGAGTTTCATGCTGTGCCTTAGTATTGGTTGAAATCGGTTTCGTCGGAGCTTTTTCAGATGGCAAATACAAAGGACCCATTTGCCCACAGGCTGATAATAAAAGCGCACCTAGCGTTAAACAGAAAAATTGAAAACCGCGTTGCATCGTTTTACCTTGCAAAACACAGATGATACGGCTTGGGCCTTTCAACATCAAGCGGCTTGTCATCCCCGCAAAGAACAAGTATTGTCATTGCTACGTGTGGTCACAGCCGTGATAATCCAATGCATTACCCTGTAGAACACTTCAGAGCCTGACCGCCGTGTTTGAAAGCGCTCATTTCAAGGCTGTGTGAGGCAGGACGCCGAACCCAGAGCCCCCAGGGATGGGTTGATGGCGTCCTTGAAATGAGCGTTTTTAAACACAAGTAGGCAGGCGAGCAAGTTGCACAACAACATTAAAACAGAACTCGAGATTGATATTCATGAATAACAACACCCTCATCAAAGAACCCAGCCAAACCGCCGACAGCAGCATCATCTGGTTACACGGCCTGGGCGCGAGCGCGAACGACTTTGCACCCATCGTGCCAATTCTAAACCTGCCAAACACGCGCTTTATTTTCCCGAATGCACCTGTTCGCCCAGTTACCCTTAATATGGGCATAGAAATGCCCGCTTGGTACGATATTTTCAGCCTGGATCGTTTTTCCAAACAAGATGAAGCCGGCATCAAAGCCTCGGCCCAGACCGTTGGGTCCTTAATCCAAGCCGAAGTCGACAAAGGCATTAAAACAGAACGCATCGTGCTGGCCGGTTTTTCGCAAGGCGCGGCCATGGTGCTTTACACCGGTACACGGTTTGAACACAAGCTTGCCGGCATACTCGCGCTCTCTGGCTATTTGCCCCTGGGCGATCAGCTCGCGGCGGAAAAATCACACGCCAACCTCAACACCCCGATTTTCATCGCTCATGGCGATTACGATGCCGTGGTACCACCCAATTTTGCCGAGCTGACCATGGACACCTTAAACCAGGCCGGCTTTTCACCCACGCTAAACCGCTATCCCATGGAACACAGCGTATCGGATCAAGAAGTGCGCGATATTCGTGAGCGCTTAAGGGCTTGGCAGATATAGGCGCAAAAATAACTTTATCCAAAGCAGGCGGCGACAAACCGCAGGCTGATCCGCTATACTAGCGCCTCACTCTGCGTGGGGTATCGTGATGCAGCGCATATGGCGTAACAATCAGCTCTCAACTTGGCGGCCCAACGCCTGGGATGGCGTGGCGCTGGTTATTGTCGGCGCGATTTTTGCCCTCCTAGCCTACGGCGCCCAACAAATGGCCGCTCCGTATCATATCGGCGAGCAAATCCCCATCTCGCTGGGTATCAGCCAACTTCCTTATTACGCGCTGCGCACCATTTTTCGCATGATACTGGCGATGGTGATTTCTCTATTGTTTAGTTTTATTGTCGGCACGCTCGCGGCCAAAAACAAACACGCCGAGCGTTTGATCATCCCCGCGATCGATATTTTACAATCCGTGCCTGTATTGGGTTTTCTTTCTATCACCGTGGTGGGCTTTATTAAATTTTTCCCCAACAGCATTTTAGGGCCTGAGTGCGCCGCAATTTTTGCGATTTTCGTCGCGCAAGTGTGGAACATTACACTAGGCCTGTACCAAAGCCTTCGCAATGTGCCGCACGAGCTCAAAGAAGCCGCGTCTATGTTTCACCTCTCGGCGTGGCAACGTTACTGGCGTGTGGAGATTCCTTTTGCGCTGCCAAGCCTTATTTGGAATATGATGCTCTCCATGTCAGCCGGCTGGTTTTTCGTGACCGTGTGCGAGGCCATTTCCGTCAATCATCAAACCATTCTATTGCCCGGTGTCGGCTCCTACATTGCCGTGGCGATCGAAAAAGCCAACACCGATGCCGTGATTGCCGCTATCGTCACGATGCTCGTGGTGATCATGCTGTATGATCAAATCCTCTTTCGTCCACTGATTCGCTGGTCCGATCGGTTTAAATTTGAAGCCAGTATCGACGAAGAGAAACCAAGTTCTCTGTTTGTCAGTATTCTGGAACGGACACGATTACTCACCCTGATTGGCCAATTCTTCACAACAGCCTTCACCTTGTTTGTGAACCTAAACCTCGGTCAAAAGCGCAGAATTCTAGACCCCGAAGTTTTAGAACGACCCAAAACGTACAAAGCGATCATCTCCATCTGGTTGTGGTATAGCCTAGTCATCATTTCAGGGCTGCTTGCTGTCGTTGCCTTGCTCGGTTTCATTTTCCACTCGCTTTCAGCACACGAAGTGTTTCATGTCTTATTGCTCGGCGTGTACACGACCTTGCGTGTGGCGATTTTGATTGTGATCTGCTCGCTGATTTGGGTGCCGGTGGGTGTGTGGATCGGCATGCGCCCGCGCGCCACACACATTGCCCAACCCATCGCGCAATTTCTCGCCGCCTTCCCCGCCAATCTCATTTTCCCCGTGGTGGTTATGGCGATTATTCACTTCCACTTGAACGTGAATATCTGGACCACCCCCTTAATGATTTTAGGCACGCAATGGTACTTATTATTTAATATCATCGCCGGTGCCAGTACACTGCCGAAAGATCTTTACCAGGTCACGCAAAACTTTGGCGTGAAGGGTTGGCTGTGGTGGCGCAAGTTTATTTTGCCCGGTATTTTCCCCTACTACGTCACAGGTGCAATCACGGCCGCCGGCGGCGCATGGAATGCGAGCATTGTGGCCGAAGTGGTGAACTGGGGTCACCATGTGTTACGCGCCACCGGACTTGGCGCGTACATCAGCACCTACACCACCAGCGGGGATTTTCCGCGCATTGCTTTGGGCATTGGTATTATGTGCGTATATGTTTTACTATTTAACCGACTCGTTTGGCAGCCTTTGTATAATTTGGCTGAGAAACGATACCGAATGTTTTAAATAGATTGCCGCGCCCATCGTCGCTAACGCGACGACGTGGCTCGCAATGACAGGGCTTGGCACAACCATGGCAAACACATTACTCGAAATTAAAAACGTTAAAAAACTCTTTCGAAGCGATGCCTCACAAGAGCTGCTAGTCTTGGATGATGTCAACTTCACCATGCGCGAGGGCGAAATTGTCGCGCTCGTCGGCCGCTCGGGTTCAGGCAAATCCACCTTGCTGCGCATCATGGCAGGTTTAATCGAAGCCACCAGTGGCGATGTGAAATACCGCGGCCAAACGATTGACGGGCCACAAAATGGCATCTCCATGGTGTTCCAACATTTTGCGCTACTGCCTTGGCTTACCGTTTTACAAAACGTGGAGCTAGGCCTTGAAGCCCAGGGCGTCGATAAACAAGAACGACGAAAACGCGCCTTAAAAGCGATTGATATTGTCGGTCTCGATGGCTTTGAATCCGCCTTTCCCAAAGAACTCTCCGGCGGTATGCGCCAGCGTGTCGGCTTGGCTCGCGCCTTAGTCGTGAACCCCGACCTGTTATTAATGGATGAGCCCTTTTCAGCGCTGGATGTACTCACCGCGGACAACCTTCGCAGTGATTTACTGGATTTATGGGATGACCAACAAGCGCAGCTCGGCTCTATCTTAATCGTGACACACAATATCGAAGAAGCCATCTTGATGGCGGATCGTATTTTAATTTTTGATGCCAACCCCGGCCGTGTGAAGCACGAGCTGAAAGTGAATTTAAAACGCCCGCGTGACGATGAAACGCCAGGCTTTCGTCAGCTCATGCATCAAATTTATACGCTTATGACGACGTCTGATGCCACACTCTCTGCGCATACCGAGATTGACCTCAGTTACCGCGTGCCCGACGCAAAAGTCTCGGAGCTTTCAGGCTTAATTGAAACCATCGCCGAAGAAGAATTACCGGGTGCGATCAGTTACTCTGACTTGGCTGAGCTCACACAGCTCGACGTGGATGAATTAATTTCCTTGACCGAAGTATTGGACATTTTGCAGTTCATTAAAACCAACGATGGCCGCATTGAACTGACCCGCGCCGGCGAATCTTTCGCCGAGTCTGAAATTCTTGAACAGAAAGAATTGTTTGCCAAGCATTTGCTAAACCACATCCCAATCGTGAAGCATATCGTCACCACGTTAAAGCGACGTTACAACCACCGCGTGTCAAAAAAATTCTTCTTAGCAGAACTTGAAGAATACTTCAGCGATGACGATGCCGATCGCGTCTTACGTATTGTGATCGAATGGGGACGATACGCGGAGCTTTTCGCCTACGATGACAACACCGGTAAACTCAGCTTGGAAGACCCTGAATAATGAGCCTATTCAACACGGTTGCGATCATTTTATTCATAGCCATGGTGATTACCTACATCAACCATCGCTTTATCAAATTGCATACAACGATTGCGACCATGGCCGCCGCACTCATTGTTTCGATTATCATTTCTTTACTGAATCACATCGGCCTGCACGAATACCACCACGAAGTGCGAGAGTTTGTCGCGCATATTGATTTTCACAAACTGGTGATGAATTTCATGCTAGGCCTGCTGCTCTTTGCCGGCAGCCTGACCATTGATCTCACCCAACTCAAACAACAACGCTTGGAAATTGGCGTCTTGGCCTTTGTCAGCACCATTGCTTCAGCGTTTATTATCGCCACCGTTTTATATTATTTACTGCAGCTTTTTGGTGTGCCCATGGGCTACGCGTATTGTTTATTGTTCGGCAGCTTAATTTCCCCCACCGACCCCATCGCCGTGCTAGCCATCTTTAAACAAGTGGGGGCGCCGAAAAACCTAGAAACGGCGGTATCTGCCGAAGCTTTGTTTAACGATGGCGTGGGTGTTGTCTTGTTTATCACGGCCTATCATGTAGCCTTTGGCGGCGGACATGTGCATGCTGGCGATGTGATCTGGCTATTTTGTCGCGAAGCCATTGGCGGCTTAATTTACGGTATTGTGTTCGGTTATATCTTGTGCGTATTGTTGCGCCCTTTGCGCGATATGAAATTAGAGATCATGTTCTCGATCATTATGGTGATCGCCGCCTACGCGTTGGCCCAATCCATTGAAATCTCAGGGCCATTGGCCATGGTGGCCGCGGGTATTTTTGTGGCGAACTTTCGCCGCCACGAAACCCTGCTGCCTTTGTCACGCCATTACATGGAAAACATTTGGGAGATGATCGACGAGATTTTAAATACGGTGTTATTTTTACTGCTGGGTTTTGAAATTTTAGTGGTGAACTATGACTGGACGAAAATCATCGTCTCACTCTGCGTGATTGCGCTGACTTTACTCGTGCGTTACTTAGTGGTGGCCTTACCGATGACCGCGCTTCGCCCGTGGCGACAAAAAATCCCTTATGCCATCAGTATTTTAAGCTGGGGTGGTTTACGCGGTGGTCTCGCCGTAGCATTAGCGCTGGCGCTACCCGCCGGTGAGATCCGCTCTTGGATTTTAGCGCTCACCTACGCGGTGGTGGTGTTCTCGATACTCGTTCAAGGCACCACCATCAAGCCGCTGGTGCGATTAAGCCGCCGCTGAAGCAGCAACCGAGGCAGTGGCAGCTGCTTTATCAGAACCTGCAACAACGTTCTGTTGCGCACGATCATGAGCAAGCCACCAATCAAGCCCCACAGTTAGCATACCCAAAAAACAACCGGCACTCGCCCCCCAGAAAACCAAGGGCGCACCGCCTAGCATGGCACCGCCTACGCAAGCCGCAACGCCTGAAAACAACAAGGCCGTAAAAATATTGGGAATCGCATGGTGTCGCCTGCTCGCATTTGAAATAACAGAAGCTGCCGCATGCAAGCTGGCAGCTAATGCGATGCCAATCATCACCGATGTAAAGCCTTTCGCATCAATCGTCGTATTTTCTTGCTGCTCTTGAGTCGAGCCAAAGTGAGTCACGATAGACCCGGTGACAAAAACAGCCCCAGCAAGGTTTGCAAGCGCATTGAGAAAACTTGAGCACATCATCAGCACCTTGGCCGCTTTTGGGGGCTCAACAGCCTGAGGTATTAGCGGCGCACTTTCGCCTCCTGATGGAGTTTTTTGGCGCAAACTTCTTGCCAAGCGAATACCATTAAATAAGCCAAAACCCGTCTCGCTAAGCTGGCCAACCAGCACCCCTGCGATAAACCAAAAAGCCGCAGTGCTGCTAACCCAGGCAAGGTTAGTAAAAACGCCCAAAGTTACAGCTAACGACGGCAAAAGAATCGACACGGCAATACCGCGCTGAGCCACCTCGGCTCGGGGCAATACCGCACAACATTTGGTTTCTTCAGACATAATGATCACCTCAATGAATTTTGGGCCAATGCTAGACCCGAATGCTTAAGGAATTATTAAGACTATTGTGGCACTGTCTGCGCAGAAAGATCCCGCATGATTCCGGGCACAACAGGGGATAACTCGCCCTCTTCTGTGAAAAATACTGGTGAAATCCTAGCTCGGCGTCGACACAAGCACCCCACAGACCTTGAGGTCTGTTTTTCACTGAGCGCATTGACCTGGGCCAACAGCTGGGCCGGTAGGCTATTCGAATCATTCAGCAACTCCTTGAGCTCATTATAACGAGCAGAATCTTCCAAGCGAGCGATCGCTTGAAATACGTAGCAGTCTATCAAACCTCGTCTTCGTCCCTTACCGATTAAACCTGGCGAGAGAATTTTCGCCCGCTCACGCAAATCTAGATCAGGGCAACGCGCCAAAAGATACTGAAAGTACGCCAAACGCTGATAAACAGGATCAGAAAACGTTTTAGCAAACACAGCTTCAGCCAATTTGTTTAAAATCGTCTCAAAGTGTTGAGCGGCAAGACCTTCTGCATGCTCAGCTAGCAATTTCTCTGCTTTTCGCTCAGTTTTTAGCCCAAGTTCATTGCCATCGCGATCAAACAGTTTATGGCTTAACACATTCGCCGATACTCCTAAGATCCCGCGCTCTTTGTACGCCGCCAAAACACCAGGATCATCATCAATGGCAATAATGTCACGAGAATCAACACCATGCTTTTTCGCTGCGATCAGTGCGCTTAAGGCCTTATTGTGCTGAGTGAGCACGAAGCTAAAACATTTTTTCTGATGCTTGAGCGGTCTCTCGACTTTTTGATCCAGGCTGTGATAAACATGCTGGGCTCTAGGCTCACGATCAGGAACCCAGATTTGCACGCTATTTTCTTGCCGATTAAACCAAGAGGGGCGACCGCGCTCAAACTCTTCTTTTAACCCCTTGCACACTTCCATACAAAGATCATCAAAACCTTGCTTGTTTGTGATCACGATGCTAGCAAACTGAAGCTTAACGCCAAAAAAACCTGCGATCCCGCGCATGAGATCAAGCGCTAAGATAATATCTTTCGGATTCTTATTCCAAGCCTCTGAGGCTGTCTCTTTCAAAAAATTCAAGAGTGTACCGTCAACATCCCAAGCCAACAGCACTTTTTTTATTCTTCTCATTATGGTCACTCTTAGAGATGGCTGGAAACCAGCTTACACCCAAAAGCTTAACCTTTTATGAAGACAACTATTTTAAAGCCTGATACGCCGCCAACGCCCGATCTCGCGCCATCTTATGATCCACCATGGGCTCTGGGTAATTTCTTCCCAGTTTAACACCGGCACTTTCCAAAATTTTTTCAGACGCGGCCCAGGGTTGATGCACGTATTTATTCGGTAAATCCGCAATTTCAGGCACCCAACGGCGAACATACTCACCCTGTGCATCGAACTTTTCGCCTTGAAGTACCGGGTTAAACATTCGAAAATACGGCGCAGCATCGGCGCCACAACCCGCCACCCACTGCCAACTGGCGCTATTGTTCGCTAAATCCGCATCGAGCAAGGTATCCCAAAACCATTGCTCACCACGGCGCCAGTCGATTAACAAATGCTTTATTAAAAATGAAGCAACGACCATGCGCACGCGATTATGCATAGTGCCTGTCACCCAAAGCTCACGCATCCCCGCATCCACAATCGGGTAACCCGTTTGACCACGACACCATTGCTCAAAGGCTTTGTCACTTTTCGACCAAGCCATACCATTAAAGAGCGGCTTGAAATTTTTGCTCGGCAAGTCCGGGTTGTAATGCAACAGCGACATGGAAAACTCGCGCCAACCCATCTCTGACAAAAACTTTTCAATCGCAGCGGATAAATGTGGTGATTCGCTTGAAAGCGCTAATAGCTCAATGCAAAGTTGGTTCACACTGATTTCACCAAAGTGCAGATGCGGCGACAGATGCGACGTGGCTCGGATAGCCGGTATGTCACGCCCTGTCGCGTAATCGGCCAAACCCTCTTCCACAAAACGCTCAAACGCTTTTTTAGCGCCGATCTCACCGGGCTGCCAGTGTGGCTCAAAGGATTTCGCCCAGTTGGGTTTTTCGGGCAATAATCTCCAATCGTCTAAAAGCTCAGAAGCCGCTGGCTTAGCTTGAGCTAAAGAGCCCAAACGTTTGACTGGGTGCAATACGATCTGCCGACGCAGAGCACGCCAAAACGGGGTAAACACTTTAAAATACTCACCCTGACCGTTGAGCACTTGCCCGGGTGCATGCAAATAATTCCCCTGAAAAACCTTACACTCGACCGATTGCTCTATAAGCCAATCTTTTAAACGCTTGTCTTTCTCAAGCCAAGCTGGCTCGTACACGCGGTGCCACACCACCGCATTCACCTTATGAGACTTTATGAGCTCGGCAAAAATAGTTTTGGGGTCGCCGCTGCGCAAGATAAGCTGCACACCTCGCTTAGCTAAAGTGTTCTCAAGCGTCGTTAAGCTATGGTGCAACCACCAATTTTGCGCCTCACCCTGATCACTTTCATCATAAATATAGAGTGGTAGCACGCTCAAACCGCTGCTCGCTGCATACTGCAAGGCTGCATGATCAACCAGACGCAAATCCCTGCGAAACCAAACAATGATGGACGACACAAAACACTCCTTACGCTTTCGCTGAAACTATAACATACACTTGTTAAAGCGTGTAATATCCGCTAACGTCGTAGTATCCGAATCATGAAGGGATTGATCATGCTCAGAAAAGCTAAAACGACGACTAAAAGTACCATTAAGCAAATAAAAACGTCCCTACCCAAACCGATCAAGAAAATCCCAATTGATGGAGTGCGCATCAATGGCAAGTTGCTCACCAAAGAGCAAAAAATTATCCGAAAACTCTCTGATCGCATTGTCAGAGCACAGCGCCCCATCCGTATTTTAGAAGCCATTCGCTGGGAAGATGATGTTAGACGCACCTTCTTTAAGTCCAAGTTTAAAAAATTGCCAAAAGTGAACGCCGCCTATTACAAAAAGAAAAAAATCGCTTATAACTTTGACGAAAAAATTGGGGAATTTGAACACATTGAAGCGAAAATTCGCTCGCAGCTCGGCCAATTTTGTAGCGCAAGCCGCATGATGCAAGCCATGTGCCAAGAGTACGTTTCTGTTTTGAAAATGCTAAAAAGCCGCGGCACGCCGGATTTTGGCTTATATTCTTCACACCTTTATGGCTCAACGAGTGATGCGCTATACGCAGGTGCGCCAAAACTGCGCGACATTGCGGCCAATATCGCCGAAACCTTAGAAAACATCGCCGGACAGGCGAAAAACAAGCGTGATGACAAACGCTACAGCGCGAAAGAAGCGGCTGCCATTATGCAAACCAAGCTTCGTCACTATTTTCATGCGCACGAACATCGTATCAAAGTGTCCGCGAGCTCAGATATCGTCGCCGATGCCGCCGCCGGTGCTGAGCAAATTAAAATGAATTCGAAAGTACGATTCAGCGATAGAAACATTCGCCAACTGGAAGTACACGAAGGCTGGGTGCATTTGGGCACCACCTTAAACGGCTTGGAGCAACCGATTTGTACTTTCCTCAGTAAAGGCACGCCCTCTGCGACTATCACCCAAGAAGGGCTTGCGATCATTGTTGAAGTTTTATCATTGTCGTGCTACCCGTCTCGCGTTGCACGCATCAACAACCGTGTTATCGCCACTGACATGGCACAAAACGGCGCGGACTTTATTGAAGTATTTAACTACTTTATGGAACACGCTCACGACGAGCACGAAGCCTACAACAATACAGCCCGTATTTTTAGAGGCAGTACAGCTAACGGCAAACCCTTCACTAAAGATTTAGCGTACACAAAAGGCTTTATCTCGATTTATAATTTTTTGCGATTAGCCTTCCAAAAAGGGCAGTTTGATATTATCCCCATGCTGTTTGCCGGCAAAACCACCCTGGAAAATTTAAACACGATTGTGGATATGCACGAAGATGGCTTGGTGATTGCACCGCGTTATGTACCACCACAATTCACCGACCCCGCCGCCTTAGCAGCTTGGGCAGCGTATTCAACCAGCTTATCGAGCTTGAGCATGCGCAAGATGGAAGGTGACTTTAAAAGCTTATTGCGGGAATAAAAAAAGAGCTGCAACTGCAGCTCTCTTAAATAAAGCGAAACGCGAATAGTCTAACCGGCACAAGCGAAGCCCATTGCGGTCATCCCGCACCAATTGTAAACAGACCCTAAAGTTTTTCATGATAATGACTTTCCAAATACTCGCTCACTTGCGCCTTAGGCAAGCTGATCACATTCGCCAAGTGCTTGACCGTGATCACATAATAAATCGAGTGATTCCAGGCATACAACACTTTGTAATTTTTAAACAACATAAAAAACTGATCGCCGAGCTTTACCACAGACACTTGCTCACGCTTGTAAGCCGACACATCCTGATCAGCCACAAGACCGCGCTGCAACCAAAACGCCAGCGGGAAGTGATGGCGCGTGCCAAGCAAGGAGTACGGCACGTGTGATTTAAAGCGCACCGGCATCACGATCGGCTTCTTATATTCCCAGCCGTAACGATGCAAAGAATAGGCAATCGAACCCAACACATCCGGCGTGCTGTGCCAGATATCTTTTTTACCGTCGTGATTAAAATCCACGGCATAGTCATAATAATGCGTGGGCATAAACTGCGGCTGACCCATCGCACCGGCCCAAGAACCCTTAAGGTCTTTGAAATCCACATCGCCACGCTGAACAATTTTCAAG
Organism: Gammaproteobacteria bacterium CG11_big_fil_rev_8_21_14_0_20_46_22; assembly: GCA_002796245.1. NCBI lineage: Bacteria > Pseudomonadati > Pseudomonadota > Gammaproteobacteria > Gammaproteobacteria bacterium CG11_big_fil_rev_8_21_14_0_20_46_22. Next base: position 29,315 of record PCWT01000008.1, read on the forward strand.
GCATAGCGTAATTCTTTGTAAAAATACGTCGAGCGCGGCGAATCGTAAATCAACGTGGCTAGTGTCGAAATCTCGGGGAATTTTCCTTCCACACGACCATAGCTTGACTCCAAACCCAATAGAGCCACCACGTATTTACCCTGAACATGGTAACGCGCCTCAACTTGCTTGAGCAGCGCGGCATGCTGTTGCATGTATTCATAACCTGCGCTGATACGCCCTGGCACCATCATGTGCTTCAAATACCCTTGCAATGTTAGCTTCACCTCCGGCTGATGTTTGGACTTATACACCGTGCGGTGGTAATAACGCACCCCCTCAAAGGCTTCATTCACCAAATGCGCCGAAAAGCCATCGTGCTCTAAACGTTGCTTGAGCGATTGAACAAACACGGGGAACGGCGGTTTGGCCGGTGTTGCACTCGCAAAAGCCAGCACGAAAAACCCCAAAGTGACAATAACTGCAATGATGCGCATGAGATTCATATTCCTTTGAAAAAAGTGATAGTAACGGGCATTGGCAGCGATTGCAAAAACTCTACTCATACACAAAAGCACGCCTTCAACTGCTTAAACGCGCTCCTCGGTTTCTTAGCCTCAAGGTTTCTCTTGCGCAGGGACGCTTTTCGCCATCCATGGCCGCTCCCTTACGGCATCCTTGCCTCCAGAGGCCCCGCGCAAGAAAAACCTTCGGCCAAGCCCCTTGAGCGCTCACTCAAACCCACCTTAGTCTCCTCAATGCACGAAAAAAAGAAAGAGATCCCGAACGAACAACAATACTAGATCGACCTTACGGCTTAGCTTGAAAACCAGGCCGAAGTGTAGGGTCAGGCGAATCATTTTTTCGCGAATTGCAAATCAAACACCTTGTGCCCCAAACGAAGACCGCGTTGTTCGAACTTAGTCAAAGGACGTGAGTCTGGGCGGGCGATATAATCATGACTGGCCGAAAGATTTTCAAACTGATCACAAGCCTTGGTGACTTCTAACATATGCTCGGCGTAATTAGCCCAGTCAGTGGCCATGTGCAACACGCCATCCACCTGCAGTTTTTGAGCAACAAGCGCCAAAAAAGCTGGGCTGACGATACGACGCTTATGATGGCGTTTTTTATGCCAAGGATCTGGGAAAAACAACTGCAAACGCGATAAGCTTGCATCGGGAATACAACGCGTTAACACCTCGATGGCATCCTCTTTAAACACGCGCAGATTGTTAACGCTGGCTTTCGCAGCATTATTTAGCAAAGAGCCCACGCCCGGCCTGTGCACCTCTATGCCAATAAAAAGCTTATCGGGCTCTTGCTGCGCATATTGCAACAAACCTTCGCCCATGCCAAAACCAATTTCTAGCACCAGCGGTTTCTTCTCCCCGAAGAGCGATTCAACATTAAGCAAACCATCGTCTAAATTCAAACCGTAGGTTGACCAAAGCTCATCCAGCGCACGCGTTTGCGAGGGGGTCATGCGGCCCTCACGGCGCACGAAGCTTTGTATTTTGCGAAAGGTTTTTTGTGTCATGCTATTACCACTGTTATTTTTAACCCTGCCCCTTGACGCTTTTACTTGCCTCCGGCTTTTCTTTGTCGGGGACGATTTTCGCCATCCTGGCCGCTCTGCGACGGCATCCATGCCTCTGCAAGCCCCGACAAAGAAAATCCCTCGCCAAGTCCAGCACAATTTAGCCTAGAAAAAAATTTTTAACGATGGGTTTTCACCGCATCAATCAAAACGGATACGTGCTCTGGCGGCGTGCCTGGTAAAATGCCGTGGCCCAAATTAAACACATGGCCCGGGTGATCACCAAATTCATCCATGATTCTTTTCACTTCGGCGCGAATGGCTTTTTCATCGCTGAACAAAATCACAGGGTCTAAATTACCCTGCAAGGCCACATGATCGCCCACGCGCTCACGCGCGCGCCCAATGTCCGTCATCCAGTCCACGCCGACCCCTTGGCAACCGGTCGCCGCAATTTTCTCGAGCCAAGCACCGCCACCTTTGGTAAACACGATGGTCGGCACGCTCATCGCCTGCACAATCTTTCGAATGTATTGCAAAGAAAAGGCTTCGAACGCAGGCTCGGTGAGCACGCCGCCCCAGGTATCGAAAATTTGCACCACTTGCACACCAGCTTCAATTTGCGCCAGTAAATAGGCAGTCACCGCATCAGCCAGCGTAGATAACAAGGTATGCGCAAGCTCAGGCTCACGATAAATTAAGGTTTTAATGGTTTGAAACGTTTTACTTGCACCGCCTTCAACCATATAGCACGCCAAGGTCCAAGGGCTGCCGGAAAAGCCGATCAATGGCAGGTTTGCCGGCATTTCACGGCGGATGGTTTTTACCGCCTCCATCACGTACGATAAGCTTTCGTGAGGATCAGGCACCCGCAAAGTCTCAATCACCTTGGCGGTTTGGACAGGTCGCTCAAACTTCGGGCCTTCACCTTCAGAAAAATACAAGCCCAAGCCCATGGCATCTGGGATCGTTAAAATATCGGAAAATAAAATCGCCGCATCCAAATCAAAACGGCGCAAAGGCTGCAAGGTCACTTCACAGGCCAACTCCGGGTTTTGGCAAAGCGCCATGAAGTTACCCGCTTGCTCACGCGTTTTGCGATACTCGGGCAAATAGCGCCCAGCTTGTCGCATCAACCACACTGGCGTAACGTCTACCGACTTGCGTAACAACGCATTAATAAAGCGACAGTCCATGATTAATATCCTTGTTCTTCAAGGTGCTGCATGATTTTTCGCGTGACAGCTCGCACAGAATGCCCCGCCGTATCAAAGGTGACATCAGCAATTTCTTCATATAAAGGCTCACGATCGGCTTTCATTTCTTCAAGCTTGCCCTCAACGTCGTCGACCTGAAGCAAAGGACGGTGATCTTTGCGCTGAGTGCGCTCAAGCTGTTGATCGATGGAGGCGGTTAAATACACCACCAAACCACGGCCCGCCAAGAGATTGCGGTTTTCGGTTTTCAAGACCACATCGCCACCCGTGGCCAATACGCAATTGGGTTTTTCCACCAGCTCTCTGAGCACCTCTGTCTGGCGCTTGTGAAATCCTTCTTCGCCTTCCACATCATAAATCCAGCTAATACTCACACCAGTGCGGCTTTCGATCACCTGATCGGTGTCATAAAATTCCATCTTCAAGGCCTCGGCTAGCTCCAGGCCGATCGTGCTTTTGCCCGCCCCGCTCGGGCCGACTAAAAATATACTCGCTTTGTTTCTCATAGCGCTTGTTTAACCTCTTGTGGTGTCACAAAAACCAAGAGTTCTTGGTGTGTGTCTTGCCGCTTACGATATTGAAATAATTTTCCCACCAGCGGCATATCGGACAAAAACGGCACTCGTTCAATTTGCTCACTGTGTACATGCTCATAGATACCGCCCAAAACCACCGTTTGGCCATCGCGGACCAACACTTGAGTTTGGACGCTTCGGGTATCGATCGCTGGTACACCCTGCACTTCTTTGGCACTGGGCTTATCCTGATTAACGTGCAAGTGTAGCAAAATTTTCCCACCAGGAATAATGTCTGGTGTGACTTTTAATCGCAAAACCGCTTTTTTAAACGCCACGCTAGTCGCGCCCTCGCCGGCTTTTTCTTGATAGGGAATATCTTGACCTGACTCTATCACTGCCTCTTGGCGGTCGGCCGTGACCACCTTCGGGCTTGAAATGACCTCGGCAAAACCATCCGAGGCTAAAGCCGAGAGCTCGGCATCGAGATGCACACCTGGCGCAAGCTTGACCATCGCAAGGCCCACATGCGCGGCATCAGGGTTGGCTGCTGGCAAATCCATCCATAGCCTGTCTTTAAGCGGCACATCAGCCAAGGCCGTATGTTTTGCCAGCTCATTGCTCCCAGCCAAGGTGCCGCTTAATCGTTTGCCCGACAAACCAAAACGAAGGCCAATTTCAGATTCTTTTTCCTGATCAATGCTCACGATTCGCGCACGTATCATCACCTGTTGCACCGGCCTATCCATCGCCTGAATAACGGGCTTTAGACGGGAAAAATCGGCCTCGCTAGTTCTTAGCAATAAAGCATTGCCACGCTCATCAGCGGCCACCGTCCCCTCACCCAGAATGTGCTGGCCAGCCAAAGCTTTGGCCATATTTTTCGCATTGGCGTAGCGAAGCGCAATATAATGCGTGCTCAATGCCGCCGAGCCAGGCTCAAGCTGAGGAGAGATCCTTGGCGAAATCACCCAACTATCCCCCACACGCTTAGCCTGCAAATTGGCCGCCACTAAAATTGCCTGCAGCGCACGTGGCCAACTGGTGTTATTCAAGTGCAAACTTAATTTGCCTTTAACTTCATCGTCTAAAATGACGTTCTCACCTGAAGCTTTAGCCACGGTTTCCAAGAGTTTGGCCACCGGTATGGCCTGAAAATCTAAAGAGACCGCAGAAGCTTGCGAGGCAACAAAACAAAAACTAAGACAAGCAATGTAAAAACCAAGTTTTTTCATCTTCCACTAAGCGAAATCGATGCTGATCACTCACCAACCTCGCACCCTGGGCCAAATAGGCGCCGATAGGCACAAGGACAGATTCAGGCAATCCTTCACCCAACAGCAAAAAAGTTTTGTCATGATCCTTCACAACACCGTAACACTGAAGTTTTGAGGCCACCGCCTGCTTTAAATAGTCTGAGCGCTTTGGGGTACTGCTTATAACAACCTGCTTTGAAGGCAAAAAACCGGCCACGACCATCAGCAAAAAGCCCAGCAGCGCTAACACCGAGACCGAATATTTTAAAGCACGAACTTGCCTGATGACACCGAGGCTACTCACAGGCACCGCCAGACATGCCATAGCAAAACCACATTCACTGCAGTCAAAACAGCAGCAATTACCGCATAAACCCTGCCATATTTTTTTACACATTGCCTTGCCCACAACTCAAACCAATCATTCAAAAATTTTGAAGACACCCATCCTCCCAGCGCTTGGCTTTGCAGTGCACACAGTATGCAAGATACACGCCTAGATATTCAGGCTCACAATGATAAAACACGTGTTGCTGACAACCGTCTGCTGGAAACAAACTAGACTCTCTAGCCAAACACACCCCGTAGAGTGGCTTTTGCACAAAGCCTTCGAGTATCGAGGGCCAAGCGGCGTGCAAAGCTTGTTCTCCTTCATACACACCCAAGGACCTGGGCGAAAGAGGCGGCTCTAAGCAATACACTTTAACGCTACGATCCTCAGCTAACACCACACAGGCTGTATCGCCCAGCCAATCATCCAGTTGAATTAAATACTCACGCTCGATGTCACAAGACGCATACGCCTTAATTTCAAATAAGCGATGAAAGCGCTTTCGTGTCAACAGCAGGAGACGTGAAAGCAATCGCTCTGGCAAGGCTTGCAAAAGGTAGGACGCCCCTTGCCCATTCACTTTTTGCAAGGCGCAGACCAAAGACCCAAAACCTTTTTTATGTCGTCGACGAAAATCCGTGGCACAAGCTTTTTCTGCCGCTTCGTCTAAAGCCTCAGCCGAAAACGGCTCTTCCAAAAAATCTTCAGGCGAAAACACAAACTGCAGGCATTTATGCGCCAAACGATGAGCCGCATTGATGCGCCCAAACAATTCCGACAAGGCGCCAAAGCCCTGAACGCACTCTTTTAACAGACAGCACTGATCGCGCACGAGCAACACCGAAAATGCCTCGCGCGACACGCCGACAAATATCATTAACATCAGGATGAATCTTTAGATAAGAAGAGCTTCACTATGAAGCAACGAAGCAAGTTTTCAACAACAGTTTTTTACAGAGAATTTTTCTGGAAATAGCCAGAGTCGCTTTGTATGAAATGCCAAGTGAGTTGCAATCCCCCGGGTTATCTCTCGCCGTAGCTGCTTCGCAGCAAAGGCGGATCAACCCAGGCTACTTTTTCTGCGTATTTGTAGCAACCGTCTTTGCGAGGAGCGCAGCGACGAAGCAATCTCCAGGTTAATGAGCCAGATTGCCGCGCTCACTGGCGTTCGCTCGCAATGACGTTAGCGATAAAATATAGCAACCGTCGTCAATAAACCTGCTGCTCCAGGGTTTCTTTGACCTGATTAGAATCAGCACTGGGAGCCACACTATCGCTGCTTTGCGCAGGCACGTCATTTTGCCTGAATGTTTCAAACACCGCGTCAGCCTCACCCGGTGCCGCCAGCGCACCCGTTTTCGGGTTAATTTTTACCCGCACCAAGCCGGGGGGCTCCGGCATCACCGACTCAGGCGCGCCATCGAGTGCTTTACCCATAAAGTCGATCCAAATCGGCAATGCCGCTTGGTTGCCAAATTCATACAGAGGTCTTGGCGAGTCAAACCCCATCCAGGCAGTAGCAACCAGATCATGGTTATACCCTGAAAACCAAGCATCGCGCTTATCGTTTGTGGTACCCGTTTTACCCGCCAAATCATCGCGCTTTAAGCTAAGCGCGGTTTGCGCCGTGCCGTGTTTGATCACATCTTGCATGGCCAAAGTCATCAAGTAGGCATTTTGCGGTGTGATCACTTGCGGCGCAACATTATCTGGCGGTGTGGCTTGCGCATCGGTTAAACAAGCCTCACAAGCTTGCGGTAAATTCGCTTGATAAATCGTTTGTGTATCATTCATGGTGACATGATCGATCAAATGCGGCACCACCTTGTAACCCCCGTTAGCAAACACGGCATAGCCTGTGAGCATTTGCATGGGCGTAACCGAGGCCGTACCCAGCGCCAGCGATAAGCTATTGGGCAGTTGATCGCGCTGGAAACCAAAGCGCGTGGCGTAGTCAATCGCATACGGAATACCGATCAACTGTAACAAGCGGATAGACACCAAGTTGCGTGATTGCATCAGTGCTTCTTTCAAGCTCGTCATGCCGTAAAATTTTCGCGTGTCATTTTCTGGACGCCAGAGTTGATCGTTATCTTCAAGTACCACCGGCGCATCGTTCAACATGCTAGCCAATGTGAAGCCCTTATCCAAAGCCGCTGAATAAATAAACGGCTTAAAACTTGAGCCGGGTTGACGATTGGCTTGCGTCGCGCGATTAAACTGGCTACTGGCATACGAAAACCCACCCACCAAGGCTTTGATGGCACCATTTTCAGGGTGCATGGCAATCAGTACCGCTTCAGCCGCAGGCACTTCGGCTAGCCACCCATGCGTGGTTTTATACGTAAAAATCACATCGCCCAGCGCTAAAATATCGCTAGCAGCATTAGGCTTAGGCGCCAAATATTCCTGGCCGTTTTTCATGTATTGCTTACGCGCCCAAGACAACCCCGCCCAGGGGATTGTTTCCAGCTTGCCGTTAGCCAACATGATAGTCGCCGACTGATCAGCCAAGCCAATGACCACTGCCGGCTGAAGGCGATTGACTGTTTTAATTTTTTGAAGCGCATCCTGCCAGGCCGTTAAATCATCGGGCACTTTTGTTCCAAAACTTTTTAGCACACCACGGTAACCGTGGCGTCGATCATACTGCATCTCACCTGTGAATACGGCTTGATTGGCCGCCAGCTGATCCGCTGAGTTGATCGTGGTGTAAACATCCAACCCTTTTTCATAGGCATCTTGGCCGTATTTCTCCGCCATCGCTTTTTGCACCATGGCTGCCACATACGGAGCTTTCACCTCAACACGCGGGCCGTGATAACTCGCTGTGAGCGGAGCTTTTACATATTGCTGATAGTCTGCTTTGCTGATGTAGCCCTGATCACGCATCCGTGTTAACACGTGATTTCGCCGATCCAAAGCCGCCTGCGGATTGTATAAAGGGTTTAAGGTGGATGGCGCTTTAGGCAAGCCTGCCAGCATCGCCATTTGCGGCACAGTGAGCTGCTTGAGCGGCTTACCGTAATACGTAAAAGCCGCGGCTTGCAATCCGTAGGCGCGGTTTCCATAGAAAATTTTATTAAAATAGAGCTCTAAGACTTTATCTTTAGAGAGTTCATGGTTAATGCGCATGGACAACAAAATCTCGCGCAGCTTGCGGATATAGGTTTTTTTGCGCGTTAAAAAGTAGTTTCGCGCAACTTGCATGGTGATGGTACTGCCACCCTGTGCTTTTCGACCCGTGGTCACCAGCACCAAAGCCGCGCGACCCAAGCCCCAAATATCAATACCGCCGTGCGAGTAAAAGCGCTCATCTTCGGTCGCCAAGCTCGCGTCAATCATCATTTTCGGGATTTGATCCAGCGTCACAGGGATGCGACGCTTAGCGCCATATTCGGCGATGAGTTGATCATCCGCGGTGTAGATACGCAAAGGTTGCTGCAACTGCACATCTTTTAAGGTTTTAACATTCGGCAAGCCAGCTTCTAAATACACCAGCAACACCGTTGCGAGCAAACAGACGATAAACGCCAAGGCAACACATGCCCAAAATAATCGCTTAAAGAACTTTTTCATGCCCAGTCACAACACATCAAAGCGGGCAGTATAGCGGGCTTTAGCCGCTTTTTAAATGCCCGACAGCCAATGAGGCTCTAGGGCGCACCCCTAACTCGGAACCACGGCCAGCATAAAATCCATGCCGCCTGGGACTTATGGAAAGTTACCCGTCTATCGGCAGATTAAATTGCTTTTCATGAGGAAGGCTTGAGTCATCCACATTGTCCGATCCCAAGTGAACATTGGGATCATCATCTCCACTGACCAGGACAGTATAACTATTAAAGGAGGCCGGCTAATCGCGGATCCGGTCGATGGCGCAAGCTCGCAACCTAAATCTTATACGCTCAATTCAACCCCAAATTAAGCCGTGTGCTTGCTTGACTTTAAAGTGCAAACATTCAATCATTGGCCCTCATTTTTTCACACCAAAGGAACCCAAAACCCATGAAAACAGCTTCTAAATCTCTACTTTTAACCGCTATCGTATTACCTGGCTTCGCGATGGCAGGCTCATCCACAATCAGGCCATCGGCCAACAACACTCCCATTTACCTCGGTATGGGCCTCGGTGTTCAAAGCCTGAAAGCTGAGAACCGCTTCGAAAACGGCGGCCAAGATGACTTTGGCAGTCACGGCCTACTCGCTGGCCTCTACGCAGGTTACAACCACCACTTTGCACGCCGCTTTAACTTAGGTGGCGAAGTCTTCTTTAATTTGGCCAACACCAGCGCCTCTTCCTATGGATCATACGACCCATCATTACATTTTAAAAACCGTTACGAGTACGGCCTTCGCTTGTTACCGGGTTATCAGCTAACCCAAAATACGTTTTTCCATCTGATTTTGGGCGTGGAAAACGCTTCCTTTAAATCTAGCACAGGCGGCTACAACAAGACCTACACCAAAACTGCGCCTGTAATCGGTATTGGTAGCACCACTGGCTTCACGCAACACCTCGCATTAAGAGGCGATATCAGCTACGCAAGTTTCCCAAGAGAATCTTACACGCTCAATGGCACAAGCTTCAAAACTCGCTCGTCCATGGTCGAAGCGATGCTGTCTCTCGTTTACAGGTTCTAATGTTGAGCAGAGCCTATGCCCCTGCATATCAGGGGCATTTTTTATTACCCCAGCACTTTCCTTTCTGTTAGACTCGCAAACCATGCAACGTCATGGACAGGACCCCTTATGAACCCATCTAAACGCGCCATTTTTGTTTGCCTGGCTGGCGCTCTTTTCTTTTATTACGCGTTTTTCCAAATGGCCATATTCAACAGCTTAAGCCAGGATTTGCTGGTATCGTTTCATTTACAAGCCGCGCAGCTCGGCAACTTATCCGGTGCCTACTTTTTGGCTGATGCCATCGTGCTCATCCCCACCGGTTTATTGCTGGATCGCTTTTCAGCGAAAGGGTTGATGCTGATTGTGATGGGCTTATGCACCATCAGCACCTTATTCTTTGCTTACACCACATCGCTAAGCGTGGCCACAACTGCGCATGCCATTGCCGGCATTGGCAACGCCTTTGCCTTTTTAGGTAGCATGACACTGGCCTCTCGCTTTTTAAGCCACAAGCGCTTAGCACTCGGCATGGGCTTAATTATTACGATCGGCATGATTGCTGGCGTGGTGGCACAAACCCCGTTCACGTTGCTGATTCAACACGTAGGCTGGCGCCACGCGGTCATGATCAACGGTCTCAGTGGTGTGCTGATTTGGGTATTCATGCTGCTTGCCCTCAAAGACAAGCCCGACAATGCCATCTTGCCACAATCCACACAGTCACTCTCACTAATTAAGCAAATCGCGAAAGTCACGCGCAACCCTCAAAACTGGATCTGCGGTGCTTACACCACGCTAATGTATTTGCCGATTGTCATTTTAGGTGAGCTTTGGGGTGTGATGTACTTAACACAAGCCCGCGGTTTTACCACGACGCACGCAAGCAACATCACCAGCATGATTTTTTTAGGTATGATGTTGGGCTCGCCGGTGCTTGGCTGGTTCTCCGATAAAATCACACGACGAAAATCACCCATGATCCTCACCGCCTTGCTCACACTCAGCACTGTAGCGTGGATCTTGTACGACCCTTATCTTTCCATGAGCAGTTTGATGGCTTTGTTTTTCGCGCTCGGATTTTTTGCCTGCGGGCAAGTGATCTCTTACCCCACCATGGCTGAGTGTAATCCTGTTCAGCTCACAGGCTCAGCACTGAGCATTGTGGCCATCACATTGAATCTCGGCAGCGCGATCACCCAGCCCTTGTTCGGGTGGATCATGCACTGGAATTACCCCGCCAGCCAACACATCACACAGTACGCACCAGGTGACTACAACTCTGCGATTATTATTTTGCCCGTCGCACTCATCCTTGCAATAGGCTTAAGCCTGCGCGTGCGTGAAACGTTTTGCCGTAATGATTTAATGAGCGAAGAAACACCTAGCAGTGCAACACAGGTTTAAAATATAGCTTAACTTGCGCAAGCCTCTTGCAACGCAGTACAAATAAAACTGTTCACGCTGACATCATGCTGTGACGCTTTAATCGCAACCTGTTTATGTAGTTCGTGCCCCAAACGAACATTCAACGAACCTTTGAACGGATGCTCTGGCGCCATCTTAAGTTCAGCACAGGTATCCAAATAATCATCCACCGCCTCACGAAATGCTTTTACAATGCCTTGCGCGGTTTTTGATTCATAAGAAACCAAGGCTTTAATAAACTCTAGCTTGCCATAAAAAATAATGTCTTTGGCGTCAAACTCAATCGAGCCAAAATAACCTTTGTGTTTAATCAATGTTTTCATAACTGGCCTCTCATCTCCAACGTTTTGATCAATTGCCTCAGTTGATAGCGTTTCAAACTATTTGCCGGATGCGGCTTATGTAAAGAAATCGGCGGATACTCAATATGAGCAAACTTCACACGTGAACCACTGGTTTTACCTGCGCTCAGTTCACCATAGCCGAGCTGTTTTAATAGTTTCTCGAGCTCTGCCCAACTAAAGTCAGTAGGCTCAGCCAAAAATCGCTCAATTAATTTTCTTTGCTTATTCACAAAACACGCCTCATTCTACAATAGCAAACACAATAAGCAACTAAATTTAGTTGCTTAAGCCTTAAAGCCCAAAAAGGAGATTGCGCGAAAACACACAGACTGAAGAAAAAGAATAAAGAAGGACAAACGAAGAGCTGCATCTTAATGCATTCTTCGAACCGTTGCTAGGGCCTCATTGACTCTCCTGGCCGCAAAGCTCCTACACTTTTCGCTTCAGGTAAGCAAATGAGGACACGCCCTAGACGCTCAACTCAAAAACGGGCGGCCATGGTGCGCCGAGTGAGCTCTTCAAGCTCGAGCGCCGTGTAGCCAAAATGATCCATAGCGACTTGATATTCGTCTTCCAACCAGGCACCAAAAAATGTGGGGTCATCACTGTTTAAGCTGACATTAGCGCCGCGCTTTTTCAAGAGATGCAAAGGGTGGTGCTCATAATCCTTATAAAAGTCGAGCACGATATTACTGCTGGGACAAACTTCCAACATGACTTGCTCGTCGACCACGCGAGCCAACACCGCCTCGTCTTCAACGCAGCGCACACCGTGACCAATACGATCAGCCTTCAAGACATCTAAAGCCTCGATCATTTCAGACGCAGGCGTACTTTCACCGGCATGCACACTCAAACCCAGTCCTTGAGATTTAATATCACGACACAGGGTTTTAAATACTGATAAGCGATGCTGGATGGTATCGCCTGCAATATTGGCACCCACCACATATTCATGACAAACTTTCATGGCCTCCCGCACAATATGATCGGCTTTAGCCGGCCCTTCATGGCGGTGGATAGACAACAAATAACGGGCAGTCAACCCCCAGCGCCTTTTCGCTTCATCTGCCGCTGCAACAAGGCCTGACTGCATCACCTCATACGCCACGCCATTGGCTTTCGCCACATAGGGTGAAATAATCACTTCGCTGTACTGTGTGTTCGTTTTGGCCAAGCCTTCGAAATAATCCAGCGCGATAGTGTAAAAATCCTCATCGGTTTTTAAGACACTGGCAATAGCGTCATAAATCACATGAAACTCAGAAAAATCCGACCACTTCACCGTATCCGTGTCAGCGCACATGATGGCATGAGGCAAATCCACCCCGCGCTTTTGGGCAATTTCACGAATGAGCGCCGGCCGCACCGCACCCTCTAAGTGCACATGCAGCTCGGCTTTGGGAATCGTGTGAATCGTTGTCATGATGTCTTACCATTTTTTGGGCGCATCATACCGCCTGGGCAGCACAGGCTCAAGCTTAACACGGTTGTCCCATTAAAAGTATTTTGCTTAAATTGACTACAAACGTTCAGTTTTGAGGGGAGGTTGGACGCAAATTTGATGAAACAGCGCAGTGTACATGCAAGTACATGAGCACGTTGAAGAAAATTTGCGTTCAAGATCGACCAAAAATGGACGTTTCCTGTTTTAATGCCAGCCCTGTCAAGCTTAACCTTATAAAGATTTATGCTATGATAAACCCCTGTTGTATAAGGAATCTCAACCATGCGCTACTTCAGCTATGTCATCATCATCATTTTAATTTTGCTCGGCATCACCTTTGCCGTACTTAACTCGGACACCGTGACCGTACACTACTACAGCGGCGAACAAGCCCTGCCACTATCATTACTCATGGCCATCAGTTTCGCGATTGGGATCATCATTGGCGTGCTCGTGATGCTACCGAAAGTCTGGCGACTACGCCTAGAGCGTCGACGCCTTCGCAAAAAACTGAAACACGCCGAACAAGAAATTGAAAACCTCAGGCAGCTACCTGTGAAGGATAATCACCTCTAATGCATGGCGTCTCGCTACTACTGCTACTGTTAGCCGCAGGCTACTTGGGCTGGTACCTTGCTAAGCGAGGCGCCAAACCAACGCGCTTTTCACCAAAGAAAAAAACACCGCGCCGCCTACCCAAAGACTACATCAAGGGCTTAAATTTCTTATTCAACGAAGAACCCGATAAAGCTGTCGATTTATTTATCAAAATGCTCGAGGTTGATTCAGACACGGTTGAAACACATTTAACCCTTGGCGCTCTGTTTCGCAGACGCGGCCAAGTGGATCGCGCGATTCGCATCCACCAAAATCTCATCGCACGCCCCAAGCTTGAAACCGCTTACCGTTTAGAAGCGCTTTTAGCCCTAGCGCAAGACTACCAAAGTGCGGGCGTACTCGATCGTGCTGAAAAACTTTTTCTAGAGCTGATTGACCTAGGTCAGCATTTAAATATCAGCTTAAAATCCTTACTCTCCATTTACGAACAGGAAAAAGAATGGGGCAAAGCCATCGATACGGCAAAGCTATTGATGAACAAATCCAAAGTCGATATGTCTGTTAGGATTGCCCAGTATCATTGCGAGCTTGCCGAAATAGCCTTACACAAGAAAGCCTTTGACACAGCAGAACGCCAGTGTCGACTCGCGCTCCAGCACAACCTTCAGTGCGCCCGGGCACAGCTCACCCTCGCAAACATTTATTTTACTCAGGGCGCGCTTGATGGAGCGCTCAAGGCCCTTGAGATCATCAAACACGTGAACAACGAAGAAGCCTTCAAGCTACGGGCAACCATCTATACGCAAAAACAAGACCAGGCTGCACTAACACGAGCCATACAAGACATGCTAGAGCACCACCCTAAAATGCACGCAGCACTTGAAGCCTTTAGTCAAGACAAAGACATCGACACCGAATCTAAAATCAAGACATTACGTGAGCTTTTACGCGAAACCCCGTCACTGTCTGGTTTAAATGAGTTAATTGGTCTACAATTGCAAACAGCAAAAGCTGAGGTCAAAGAGGATTTGATGATACTTCACGGATTAGCCCAACGCTTACAAGCCGAACAACCGGACTACCAATGCAGTGAGTGTGGTTTTTATTCCAAGCAAGCCTACTGGCAATGCCCAAGCTGTAAAAATTGGGAAACACTTTCACCCGCTGGCTCAAATAACGATAAGAAAACGCAACAATAATGCAGCCCTCTCACATCACCATCGCACCCATGCTGGACTGGACGGATCGCCATTGTCGTTATTTCCATCGGCAACTGACGCGACATACCACACTCTACACAGAAATGATCACCACAGGCGCACTGATTCATGGCAATGCCGAGCGCTTTTTGCACTTCAACCCTGCAGAACAACCCGTGGTGTTACAGCTCGGCGGCAGCAATCCTCACGAGCTTGCACACTGTGCGAACCTCGCAGAAAAACACGGTTATAACGGCATTAATTTAAATGTGGGTTGCCCCAGCGATCGCGTGCAAAACGGACAATTTGGCGCTTGCCTCATGGCCAAGCCCAAGCTTGTCGCTGATTGCATCGATGCTATGCAACAAGCTTGCGCGATTCCTGTGAGCGTTAAAACGCGCATTGGCATCGATGATCACGATGACTATGCTTTCCTTGTAAACTTCGTACAACACCTAGATGCAGTTGGCTGCCAATGCTTGATTGTGCATGCACGCAAAGCCTGGCTTTCGGGCTTAAGCCCCAAACAAAACCGTGAAATTCCTCCCTTGCATTACGAGCGCGTGCATCAACTGAAAAACGATTTTCCACACTTACAAATACTGACCAACGGCGGTATTAAAACCTACGAAGACATTGATAGAGAACTACCCTTTATCGACGGTGTGATGATCGGGCGAGAAGCTTACCAAAACCCCTATTTTCTCGCTGAAATTGACCAACGCTATTTCGGTGAAACAAGCATCCTCACTCGACATGACGTGATCGAACGCATGAAACCCTACATTGAAGCTGAGCGCAAACACGGCACACGCCTGCACAGCATCACCCGCCATATGCTCGGCCTTTTTAATGGCTTACCTGGCGCCAGGCACTGGCGCCGGACGTTAAGCGAGCAAGCTCACCGAAGTGATGCGGGGCTTGAGGTGCTAGACGCTGCCGCTTCAGGAGCACCCTGAGGCAACTGAGGCAAACAACCAGCCCCGCTAAGAAGCGCCCCTAATTCATCGCCGCAGAGAGGGGATACGGGGTCTCCGCCAAGCAAGCTAAATCCTGCTGGGCTGCCTGGCCCCAAAAGAAAGTCCTGACCAGCGCCTGCTGGGCTTGGCGCGCCGAAAAAAGCCGCGCCATTGCCACCCGCGCATACCCTTGAGCCTGAGCTTCCGCTTAAATCCAATGGTAAAGCCCCCGCTGCAGCTTCAGAGCGGCTTCCTATTTGTCGCAGGCAGTTTAAGAAATACTCGCTTGCCTCAGGCGTTACCCACTCTTTTGGGTAACGACAAACATGCTGCTCAAAAAGCTGAGCTGACTCCAGAGAAAAAAGTCCGGCGATAGACTGAAGCTGCGCCTTGCCCGCCAGACTAATCAGCTTCATGAATAAGAAAACCGGTTTTTTTCGTACAGTTTTCCTGTCGATCCTCAGTGTGAGTAAATAGGTAATGAGCGCCTTTATATGGGCATTCATCTGAAAATCTAGTAGGCGTTGTGCGATGAGGATTAAGTTTTTCTGGGTTGCCGGATCATCAACATTTTTATTAGGCATGACAGTATTAATCATCTTAACGACATCTTTTTTTGAATGACGCAAGCTAAACTCAATCAGCGCCTCGTGTGTCCAAGCTCCGTCACCCTCGCCTACGCCTAATAGTTTGCTAAACTCAGTTAATTGGCTGGCATTACAGATACTTTGCAATGCAAAAGCAAATAGAGCGCCAGTCTGCACTGTGCGGTGTAAAAAAAAGTCTGTTAATAAAATAGCTTGGATATACCGTTCAATATCCCGCTCTATTTCATCGTCATTAATGGTATCTAACAGTGTCTTCAATAAGACAAAAAATGATTCTTCCTGAAACTTGCTCATTGCAATGTTTATAAATAGAATATCTTGATGAATATTTTTAAAGTAACGGAATAAAGGCGCTATCAATGCAGAATTTATACTTTTTTTTGGTAGTGCTTCGAATATCATGATATCGCTCACACCGCGCCTTGCTGCTCTGGCAAGTTGAAAAATTTCTTCGCATGTGTCTATCTGAAGATTTAACATACACGCAATGCTGCCGTTACCTCTACTTAAATAGCCTATTAATAGTTGTTCATTTTCATTTGTTTTATTGCTTGCCCACTGTTGATAAATCACCTCGAAAAGGCTTGGAGAGGGCTCGCTGTGTCTCAATAGAAGCCTCGTCGTCGCTATAGGCTGTTGGGTAGAAGGCGCCGGTGCCGTTTGGCCCGAGTCACTGACAGGCATTAGCGGATACCCTATGCGTCCGGCGCTATTTAGGATCTTGTAACGAGTTTCATCGTCTAGCAACCTTATTATTCCTGTCGACAGGCTAAACCTTATTTCATGCCTTACTAAAGAAGCTAAAACCATGGTGGGGTCGATATTGTTGAGCAATGCTAAAAGGATAGAATCAGCCTGCAAATCCAGACTCGCTTGATCTTTTATGCCCCCTAATAACCTGTCCACGATGAGGACACGATGCTGACTCTCGGGAATGAGATCGCGCAGTTTTGAAACAAGCAATGAAGGATTGTTATCGTAGAAAGGCAAGACTGCCGGAAACCACGATAGGATAGATAGAGAGCACTCAAGCAGTTTTTTTAACACAATATCACGTGTTGACGTATCCTCTCGCGTGTATTCCATAAGATGCGTGACGGTGAAAATGGCAATATGGACTGAAATGAGAGGGCCATCGGGAACTCGATAGTTAAACGTATAGCCAGGAACGCAAGCATTGATACAGGCCATAATGAACTCGGGGTCGGCTTCTCTTAGCGCTCTTACAAAAATACGTTTAATAATTTTTAAGACATCAATAGAAGAAACAGCTAACCATATTTTTTTTAAATCTTCCCAGCTCAAGCCCTTGCGCCGTATGATAGCAACGCTCACCGCCATTAGCGCATCTGGATCATCAGCAAGTTCTTTTAATTGATCCGCCTTAGCCTGATGTAAACTAAAGTCGGCCAATACTTCATGAAATAAGACAACTTGATCGGGTGGAGAGGCTTGATAACACGCTAGTAGCGCCCTGACGCGTAGGCTTAAGCCTACGGATGTTGTTGCTGTTAGGATCCCTTGAATAAACGCTTTTTCGAAGCGAAAAGGTGTTAGCTCTAAGCTGTGTATTATGCATAAATGATTGACTATGGTAGCTAACCAACCGGTAGATGGGTGTATACCCGCTTGGAGATTCCACAACATGGTCTGGCAACACGCATCAATCTGCTCCCCAATAGCGGCGTCAATCCGATCTGGTGTGACGTGCGAAGCCGGTGGCGGCGGCAGGTTTGCTGAATCTAGTTCTGCTGAATCGGGTGTGGCGCGCAAAGCCGGTGGCGGCGGCAGGTTTGCTGAATCTAGTTCTGCTGAATCGGGTGTGGCGCGCAAAGCCGGTGGCGGCGGCAGGTTTGCTGAATCTGCGGTTCTTTTTCCGAGGACGGTATTTCCTGGCGTTTCTGGCGTTTCTGGCGTTTCTAGCATGCTTATAACCCAATATTATTTATTTATTTTTAGGGCGTATTAACCATGGGTTTTTCGAAACGAAAATCAAGATATGAGACAAAAATGAAAAAAATCGAAACACAAGCTGAGCCTATGCCATGAAATTTCTGTAGTTTTTGACCGATTTCGCTTGATTTGCAGTCGGAAACACCCATTGCCAACACACCCTAACGTTATACTCGCTAAAGATTAACCTTTTATTAACGCGCCGAAAGACCTCTTCTTTTTTGGCTTTCCCGGATTACGCGCTTTGCGCTACATTTCGATATCTAACCCCGAAAAAGTGCCCCGACAATCGCGGTGTTTTAGGTGGTTGGACTCGCTAAATTATGCTATCTTTCGCCCGCGTTAAAACAAAAAGAGAACTAGACATGAGCGTTTTGACCATCGATTTCCAGTCGCCGAATGCGCATCGCGATTTTTACCAATCCTTGAAAGATACAGGTTTTGCTGTACTGACTCATCACCCGCTGAATAATGATCTGCTCAAGCAAGTCCACGATGAATGGCGCGAGTTCTACCACTCGGGCAAACAGCACGCTTACCCTTGGATCAATGACACACAAGAAGGCTATGCGCCATTTCGCAGAGAAAATGCCAAAGGCACCGCCCACAAAAACCTGATGGAGTTTTTTAATGTGTACACCTGGAGCCTTTACCCCGACGAACTTTCTGGCAACGCTTTAAAATTGCACAATAACCTAGGCCGCATTGCCGCCACGTTGCTGGGCTGGCTCGATGAGCAGCTGCCTGAGGCCACCAAAACCAAGCTTTCCATGCCCTTGGCCAAAATGGTGGAGGGCTCATCCAAACATTTGATGCGCGTGATTCACTACCCGCCACTGAGTGGCGAAGAGCACCCTGAAGAAGTACGTGCTGCCGAACATTTCGACAGTAACTTACTCACAGTATTACCTGCACCGAGCATGCCTGGTCTGCAAGTCAAAAATAGTCAGGGTCAATGGCTGAATGTGGATTACACCACAGGCGATATCGTGATTAATACGGGCGATATGATGACCGAATGCACCCATGGGCACTTAAGCGCCACGGCGCATCGCGTGGTCAACCCCGAAGGTGACGCCGCGTGTAAAGAGCGCATGTCGACCCCCTTATTTGTACACCCACGCGATGACGTAAGATTATCTGCTCGCTACACTGCAAGGCAGTTTAGCCGCGAGTATTTGCGTGCGAACGGCGTACTGAGTTAAAAATAGCGAACGCTTTAGGGCGTTTGACAATCATCCAAACGAAGGAACAAACGATGACATGGCAACTAAACGCAGTGGATTTTCAAGCTGACGACGCATCACAATCTTTTTCAGACTACGTGCACAAAACAGGCTTCGGTGTATTAACGAATCACCCGATCAATCCACAACTCATTGCCGATGTTTACGCAGAATGGGAAGCCTTTTTTCACGATGAGCGCCGCTTTGACTACGCTTTTGACCCAGTCAGCCACGATGGTTACATTCCTTTTGATAAGTCTGAAACCGCCAAAGGTGCCGCGAAAAAAGATTTGAAAGAATTTTTCCATCTGTATTTGCATGGCCGTTACCCGGCGATGCTATCGGACAAAACGCGCACACTTATGACACAAATGATTGACGTCGCTTCCACCTTATTAGGCTGGCTAGAAGAAAACACGCCCAAAGAGATTCGTGCACACTTCTCCATGCCCTTGAGCGAAATGATTAAAAATTCACCTCGCACCTTATTTCGCATTTTGTATTACCCGCCACTCACAGGCCATGAAGAGCCTAACGCGGTGCGCGCTGCGGCTCATGGTGATATTAACTTACTCACCTTGCTACCAGCCGCCACAGCCGACGGCCTACAAGCGCTCGGCAAAGACGGCCAATGGCACACTGTGCCCACCGACCCGAAATACCTAATCGTCAACGTGGGCGATATGTTGGAAGAGTGTGCCAAGGGGTATTACTTCTCAAGCATTCACCGCGTGATCAACCCAGAAGGCGAAGCCGCCAAACAAGCGCGCCTATCGTCACCACTGTTTCTACACGCCCGCCCTGAAGTGCGTTTATCTGATCAACATAGCGCAGCAAGCTATTGGGCTGAGCGACAAAAAGAGCTGGGGCTGGACAGGGCGTGAGTCAGTGTTGACTTTAGCCAGATTTACCTTAGAATTCACGTCGAAATCGGGATAGGCGGCCAATTTCCTACAAAATACCCGCGCTTTTGCTATTATTTTTGTAAGAAATCACTTGCAAAAAAGACAATTATTGCATACAATGTGGCCAACATAAAAACAATATGGGTATGAAAATGAAAAAATTAGCTTTTTTAGCCTTAGCCGTGGCTTCTGTTGCAACAACATATGCAGGTATACAGGCTTTCACTGTAACAAATGACTCAGATTATACACTGACCGTTAGTAATCCGTCGGAAACCTTGACTGTTCCCCAAGGAACAACATCAAGACTAGTTGGCGCATATACTGATGATGGATATTGGCATGGCGACACAATCCAATACACAGATCAAAACGGTCAAGCACACACCGCAAAGATTTACGCCCCCAGCCTTCAGTTTTCAACTCAACATTGTGGTGGCTATCAAACCGGTGGATGGGCACTAACGCTAGGCAGCATGGACAGCAACAATTTTGCTTGCGGAGACTATACTGACGGCCTTGACAACACAACATATACCGTTGTTGTGACGAACACTGATGTAACACTTAACGCTAATAAGCGTATCGGCAACAAACTCGACTCAACTTACATCGGCATTTAAAACAAAAAAGCCATGCTACGATAATGACAGCATGGCTTTTCAAAACAACCTCAAAGCGACCCCAACCCCTCACGAATCATCCCTAACGCATCATCGATCTGCGCTTTTGTGATCACCAAAGGTGGCGCAAAGCGCGCGACCGTTTCATGGGTTTCTTTGCTTAACAAGCCCAAATTCATCAGCTTCAAACAAAAGTCACGCGTGCGCATAATCGATTGATCACACTCCACACCGATCAACAAACCTTTACCACGGATAGTTTTAAAGTATGGCGAGTTCATCGCGCGCAATTGATCTCTAAAATACTGGCCGAGCTCATAGGCATTTTGCGCCAACTTTTCATCGACAATCACATCCAATGCACAACTACCCACCGCCGCTGACAAAGGATTACCGCCAAACGTTGAGCCGTGTGTGCCACTGCTTAAGCCATGTAACACTTCACGGCGCGATAAAAACAAAGACACCGCCAATACGCCGCCGCCTAGCGCTTTACCTAAAATCAAGCCATCCGGTTTAATAGCGTCATATTCATAAGCAAATAATTTACCGGTGCGCGCCAAGCCAGTTTGCACTTCATCACAAATGAGCAAAACATGGTTATCGCGACAGACTTCGGCGCAAGCTTTCAAGTAGCCATCATCCGGCACTATGATGCCGGCTTCCCCTTGAATGGGCTCGACAATAAACGCGGCTGTGTTTT
Organism: Gammaproteobacteria bacterium CG11_big_fil_rev_8_21_14_0_20_46_22; assembly: GCA_002796245.1. Taxonomy (NCBI): domain Bacteria; kingdom Pseudomonadati; phylum Pseudomonadota; class Gammaproteobacteria; species Gammaproteobacteria bacterium CG11_big_fil_rev_8_21_14_0_20_46_22. The sequence goes on from PCWT01000008.1 coordinate 50,729, forward strand.
CATTGATAGCGTTTTTTAGCGCATCAACATCATTGTATTCGATCAGTTTAAAGCCCGGTGTGAGTGGACCAAAGCCAGCTTTATAACTTTCTTCCGATGACATACTCACAATCGTGATCGTGCGCCCATGAAAATTATTTTTACAAACAATGATTTCGGCTTTGTCTTTGGCCACGCCTTTTACATCATAAGCCCATTTGCGCGCCGCCTTAATGGCCGTTTCAACCGCCTCAGCGCCTGTGTTCATTGGGATCGCCATTTCTTGACCAGCCAAGCTACACGCTTTTTCTAAAAACGGGCCGAGTTGATCGGTGTAATACGCGCGAGACACTAAAGATAACTTAGCAGCTTGCTCATGCAAGGCTTTTAAAATACCAGGATGCGCATGGCCGCAGCTGACAGCAGAATACGCACTCATCATATCGATGTAGCGCTTGCCCGCGTCATCCCATACATAAATACCCTCGCCCTTGCTGAGCACGACCGGCAAGGGGGTGTAGTTCGGTGCGCAATAGTGTTTTTCAAGCTCGATGGTGTTGTTCATTCTGTTTTACCTTTGATGTTGTTTTCAGGTTTACCTTTCCCGGGTTATCGTCGCGATGCTCTTCAACCTAGGCTACATTTTATCGCTAGCGTCATTGCGAGCGAACGATAGTGAGCGCGGCAATCTTGTTAAGTAACGTGGAGATTGCCACGTCGCTTCGCTTCTCGCAATGACGGCTACCACCTAAAACAGCTGCTATGCATCACCGCTATAATCAACTCAAACATGAGTTTTTCAGTCTGATGCTCCACATCCAAATGCGGATTAAACTCTGTGATTTCAAACCCAATAAAACGAGGGTCATCGAGCAGCATCGGCAAATGTTCGCAAAAAGCGTTAGCATCCAAACCACCAGAAACCGGTGTGCCCACACCCGGCGCATGGCTGGGATCCAAGCCGTCTAAGTCCACACTCAAGCCATACGCTACCGTGCCATCTTGCGCGATGCGTTTAGCTTCTGCAAGCACAGCCTTAAGACCTAGGCGGGCAACATCTTCAGCATAGAAGATTTTTACGCCAAGCTTATCTAATAACGCAGCCTCACCGTCTTCGTAATCCCGAATACCGATTAGACAAATATTTTGGGGCAATAGCACCGGCGGGGTTGCGATGAGTTCTGGGTAGCCATAGCCGAGCAGTGATGCGATCGGCATGCCATGAATATTTCCTGTAGGCGATGTCTCGGGCGTGTGTGCATCCATGTGTGCATCCACCCAAATCAAGCCCAAAGGGCCATCGATCTCGCGCTTCACACCCGTCCAAGTACCGATACCCGAAGCGTGGTCGCCACCGATGGTGGCAAAACACTCGCCGGTTTTCACAGCCTCACGCACCGCATCGCGCAACTCATGCAAGCCATCAACGATGTTGTGAAATTTATCGCCCACGAGCTTCGCTTTAATCATAGAAAACCACGTCGCATCGATGCCCGCCTCAGCCAAGCTGCTGAAATACGGCGACTGGGATAACGCCAACGGACCATCGCCGGTACCCGAAAGCCCAGCAGCCAAACCAGAAGCATAACCAATTAAATGCAAGGGTGTTTTCTTCATTGTTTACTTCGCCATAAACAGCATCGTATCAATCACCGAATCCGGGTTGAGCGATAAACTCTCAATACCTTGTTGGCATAACCACTCAGCTAAGTCTGGATGGTCTGATGGGCCTTGGCCGCAAATACCCACATATTTGCCTTGTTTTTTACAAGCATCGATCGCCATTTTTAATAGGCACTTAACCGCAGGGTTTCGCTCATCAAACGCTTTACTCACAATGCTAGAATCACGATCCAAGCCGAGCGTGAGCTGAGTTAAATCGTTCGAACCAATAGAAAAACCGTCAAAGTATTCTAAAAATTGATCGGCCAATAAGGCGTTGGATGGAATTTCACACATCATCATGACTTTCAGTCCACCCTCTCCGCGACGAAGACCGTTTTCTTCCAGTACTTCGTGCACCGCTTTGGCTTCATCCAAGGTGCGCACAAAAGGAATCATGATATTGGCATTATCCAAGCCCATCTTTTCGCGCACACGCTTGACCGCTTCACACTCTAATGCAAAGCACGCTTTGAATTCATCAGAGACATAACGCGAGGCGCCTCGAAAGCCGAGCATCGGATTTTCTTCGTGCGGCTCGTACAAGGTACCGCCCAACAGATTCGCGTATTCGTTCGATTTAAAATCCGACAAGCGGAAAATCACCATCTTCGGATAAAAGGCCGCGGCAATCGTGGCCATGCCTTCGGTGAGTTTCGCCACATAATATTCAACCGGATCACGGTAGGCTGCAATTTTTTTCGCGATTTGTTGTTTCAAACGTTCATTACGAAGTTGATCAAACTCTAATAAAGCACGCGGGTGAATGCCGGCCATTTGCGCGACAATAAATTCTAAACGCGCTAGGCCCACGCCTTCGTTGGGCACTTTCGTAAAGGCAAAGGCACGATCGGGGTTACCGACATTGAGCATAATTTTCACGGGCAACTCAGGCAAATTATCTAAAGCGGTTTCTTGCTTTTCAAACGCCAATTCACCCTCATAAATAAAGCCGGTGTCACCTTCTGCGCAGGATACCGTCACCGCGTTGACAGCCTGTAATTTATCCGTGGCATCACCACAGCCCACTACAGCCGGAATACCCAATTCGCGCGCAATAATCGCGGCGTGACAGGTACGACCACCTCGATTGGTCACAATGGCTGAAGCACGCGACATAATCGGCTCCCAATCCGGATCAGTCATTTCAGTCACCAAAACATCGCCTTTTTTCATGCGATCCATTTCACTTAAGTCGTTGATCAAACACACACGACCTTGGCCAATGGCTTGACCCACAGAACGACCTTCGGCTAAGACTTTACCTTTGGTTTCGAGTTTATACGTGATTTTTACATTCGTATTTTGTTGCGAGTTCACCGTTTCAGGTCGCGCCTGCACGATGAACAACTCACCACTCAAACCATCTTTCGCCCACTCAATATCCATCGGCTTTTTGTAATGTGCTTCAATGATTTTGGCGTAGTGCGCAAGCTTTTCTACATCGTCATCAGTGATCGAAAATTGATGCTGTGCATTTTCATCCACACTTTCTTGCTCGATAAGCTCGGCACTACCGGCCTTCGCGTAGACCAGCTTATGCAGTTTAGAGCCTAAATTACGGCGTAAAATAGCGGGTTTATCCGTGTCGATATTTGGTTTATAGACATAAAATTCATCGGGGTTCACACTGCCCTGCACCACCGCTTCACCCAAGCCATACGCCGACGTGATAAACATGACTCGATCAAAACCGGACTCGGTATCCAAAGTGAACATGACACCACTGGCGGATAAATCACTGCGCACCATTTGTTGAACGCCGACAGAAATCGCCACACTGGCATGGTCAAACTTGTGGTGCACGCGATAAGCGATGGCTCGATCATTGTAGAGCGAGGCAAAGACGTTTTTAATGGCGGTCAGTACGCTGTCGATACCGCGCACATTCAAATACGTTTCTTGCTGGCCGGCAAAAGACGCGTTATCCAAATCTTCGGCCGTGGCGGATGAGCGCACGGCCACGGCAAATTCTGGGTTGTCTTGGCTTAAGGTTTTGAACGCGTCGGCAATCTCAGCTTCAAAGCCTGGCATCAGCGGGGCATCGAGAATGAGCCCGCGAACGGCCTGGCCGGCTTTGGCCAAGGCTTTCACATCGCTGACATCCAAGTCGCGCACCAAGGCGTCGATTTTCGCTTCGATATCATTTTGGGTCACAAAATCACGATACGCTTGTGCAGTGGTGGCAAAGCCAAACGGCACCTGCACACCTAAATCGGTCAACGATTGGGTCATCTCGCCCAAAGAGGCATTTTTCCCCCCCACCGATTCGACATCACTCATGCCGACTTCGTTGAACCATTTGATGTACTGTGCTGCCATAAAACCCCCTGGAATTGGACCCAGGGAGTATAACGAGTTTGGCTTTGGGTGGCCAGCACCTGTGCATTAATGCCGCGTAACCGCTCGCGTTGTATACAAAGACTCGCCACCATCAGCAAGCCGCTTATCCATTTGCACACGAAAGTCGCCACATTCACCCTTGACCTTGACCTTCATTTCGGAAAAGAAAGCAGACCTAGACCAGCCATCTTTTTCCGTATTGGCGCAGTACTTAAAGCCCTGCGTACCTTTAGCCCCAACCACTGTAGCCATAAGAAACACTCGATGACAGGCCTCATACGCTTCTTGGCTTGGAAAATCCTCAGGCGTTAATGTCCACAGAGCAAACTGCCGCCCCGCGGGGGCATGGCCATTTTGCAACATGACAAGATTGGGGCTGGGATGTTCTGAATCATAATGAACCCCTCCCCAGTGCGCCTGCTTACGGATCGGCTTGGCCGGTGCAGCACTATCTGCCTCATAGGGCTGTTCCAGTCTAACACGACGCGCTTTAGGAAGGCGCTCATCTAACACGCCCGGCTGTACGGCTGCTTCAGTGCTCGACGCTGCCGAATCAGCTCTTGTTGGTTCAATCACCCGTAATGCAGGTTGATAGTTGTTTATGCACTCTTGCTCTTTAGCTGACTCCAAACGCCTGGAACCCGTAACGTCAAAATAGAGCTTGCCATCTTCTTCCGTATATCGAATGTTTTCTGGTAAAAATAATACTGCCAACAAGTCGTTTAAGGCGGCTTTCTGCATAACGGGCACACAACCCTCCCAGTGATCAACCGGCAAGCCCGTGTCGTGATCAAACCCGGGTATGAATTGCGCAGAGATGCGGGTCGCTTTCATAATGCGAACAACCTGCTGCTTAATAAAATTAAGCTCTTTGATTGTAACATTGATACTTGCGATTTTTTGCTTTAACCGCACCTGTTGATCCAATGAACACTTAAAATCTGCGCGAATAAAAAGCTCTGAACCACCAGACGCGACCACCTCGAAACCGGCTTCAAAAAACAGGCGGTGCAAGATTTTTACCCACTGCCTTCCTTTAAAATTCTCAATAAATGTTGGCAAGCTAACCCTAAAATAAACACGGTCTAGCCTATCACGCTCAAAAACCAAGCTCTCAACGTGTTGAGGCCTCACCCCCAGGCCATCACAGACATCGCAGAGTATTGCTTGTTGTTTTTTGATAGTAGAAGGTAAGCGCCAAGCCCGATATCGCTTTGCCACAAAACTTATCCCACTTTCGACCAAGCTCGATACTGCACTGGTGAAAAACATCGCAGGCACCGCTGAAGCATGTTCATCATCCGACACATTCACTCTGGCAGACTGAAACAAGACATGCCATGCAAGGTACGCTGCAGAGATGCCATTGCGCAAATACCAATACATATCCGCTTTGCGGGTTTGCGAAGTGCAAAAACGTTTAAGACGATCAATGTAGTCACCAGCCTCTTGCTCAGAAAGCACACTTAAAGCTTTGCTTGAACAAGGCTTGCCGGCTTCGCCAAAGAGCGGGTATTGGCGAAAAAATCGATCCATGGCGCGCTTTGCAAGCAGCATAAACAAACCTTTTGGCAAGGTTAAATACTCAATGGCTTGCCAATAAGTACAGCGCTGATAAATGGCTTCAAGCTTGGAAGGGTTAGCATCATTCAAGCGGTTTAGCAAAGTCGAGGTTGCCATGCTGGCATGTTTCTTTTCACTCTCTCGATACTGCTCTTCCGCTTGGTTTAGCAGTACTCTAAATTTCTCAGTTTCTAACTGTGCAGGCGTGAGTTTAGCCCTCACATCATCTAACTTTTGACGTGCGAGCTTCAATAAACTGCCATCAGCGTACTGTTTAATACGATCCTTTGCCTGATTAGCCAAGCCTTCACAACGTGAACGTAATGTTGATTCAAAACGAGAAAACAAATCGTTTAGCGGGCTTGTCGGGTCAATGAAAACCCAATCAATAAGATAAGATATCAACGTAAAAGCTATTAAACTCGTATAAAACTCACGAATATTTACACCAAGTCTTGTTGCCTGCTCTTCGAGGTTCTGAATTGTCACTAGTTGATCAAGGCGCACAGGGCTTTCCTTGACTAATGAAGGCTGCTGCTGACGAGGACGATGAGGCACTAAGGTTCTCCTACGTATTGAAACAGCCCTCAATAACTGCTTTTCGAGTGATTCACAAACACCATGTTAGCTTTGTTTCATTAAGACAGTATTAAATTGAGAAATTCCGGCTTAAGCGCTATCCTAAGCCCATGTACAAAATCTACTGCATCTCAGACCACACAGGCTTAACCAGCGAATCTTTCGCCAAAACGCTATTAAGCCAGTTTAAGGATTTACGCTACCGCTTTGAGACCATCCCGTTTGTGGACTCTCTGAAAAAAGCCCAAACGCTCAGCAACAAACTAGCCAAAGAATCCGAAGAAGACAAAGTCATCGTGTTTTCAAGCATCGTGGACCCTAACTTGCGCGAAGTATTTTTGAACAAGCCATTTGAATACATCGATTTGTTTGCCACGTTTTTAAAACGACTTGAATCGCATTTTGGCCAAACAGCGCTACGTGAAACAGGCCGCGTGCACGGTATGAAAGACATTAACCGTTATATGCACCGTATCGAGGCGATTGACTTTGCCGTGCAACATGACGATGGCTTAAAAACCGAGCACTATGAAAAGGCCGACGTTATTCTCACCGGCGTTTCACGTGCCGGCAAAACCCCCACTTCGCTGTACTTAGCCATACAGTACGGTATTCGCGCCGCGAACTATCCGCTGACCGAAGAAGATTTACAGCACGAAGGCCTACCAGCTTGTCTTTCAAAGCATCGTAAAAAACTCTTTGGCCTGATGATCAACCCGGAGCGCTTAAGTGAAATTCGCCAAGAACGCCTACCGGGCAGCCAATATGCCAACATTCAACAATGCCGAAAAGAATTGCACAAAGTCGCCCAGTATTTTGAGCAAGACGGCGTGCCCTATTTAGATACCACCAGCTTGTCGATCGAAGAAATCGCGACGAACATCATCACGGCGATGCAGCTTGAGAAAAGGTTTTGATTAGCGCTACGCACAAAAAAGCCCGCTTTACGCGGGCTTTTTCATAGTCTCTTTAAACAATGTGTTAGGACCATTTAAGCCTGCACTCAACTGTAGCAGTCGCAGACTGAAGATCTGAAGGTAACTTCAAGTGCATGACTAGCTCTCCACTGGTATTGGGTTCAAAAGGATCAATCATAACCTGTGTTTTATAGCCGCCAGGCTGGATAGTTTGCTCAACCATGTCATCACTGCCTTTAACCGAATGGAAAAGCTCAACAGGATAGCTGTAGCTAGTATTAGAGCAGGTCAAGCTGTAGTGCTCACCAGACTCAGCAGCCGTTGAAAATTTAAAGCCTTCAGGCTGCGTCGACGCAAGATGGATATTCATATACTGCCCAGCTTTAACAAGCGATGAGTTAGCGAATACGGTTCCGACCGCACCGAAAGCCATCAAGCCCATTATTGTCATTTTAAATAATCTCATGATAAATCTCCTAAGTTAGACAAACGCATTAACTGACTTGCTTAAACGTGCAATCGATATGTGCTTGCTGGTATATACTGAAATCAAGATTGGAAAAATTGACCATCAATATCATCGCAGTGTCGGCGATGCTTACATGATCCTGCGGAGACACTTTAAGTGGTCCGCTTGCTTGGCCCGGCATAATATTCGCCGATTCCCAATAGTATCGATCATGATTCTCATCACCCGGTTTAGACCCACCAAAGATGACTTTAACCGATCCAAGAACAACTTTAGGGTCGGTGGGCTTATACTCTTCACTGCGACAATTTACCTCGTAAACATTATTAGGATTATTATCCAAAAAATCGATAGCTTGACTATGAAACCCGATCCATTCATCAAGTGGAATCTGGTACTTAAACTCTCCCCCAGATAAAGCGGGTATGACGACAGTTTTCGTAGCCGCCATTGTCGTGGTCGATAATAGCGCTGCCAGCGGCAATACAAACAAACAGTTAGATAGTTTCATTGGATATTTCCCCTTTTTTTGTAATTAACCGTCATGTGACGGCTTGAGCAGTTTATCACCAGCTTTCAAATTCGTCGAGATTAGAAGTGAAAAGCAGCAACACTAGCCACAAAAAAAAAGCCCGACAGTATTTCCACTGTCGGGCTTTTTGAATTTAAAACCTGGCGATGTCCTACTCTCACAGGAGGGTAAGAGCGGACACTATCAAAGCAACGCTTTGATCCGCTCGAACGGGTTTCACACGGATGTGAAACCCTGGACGCACTTAGCGAGGGCCGGATGCCCGAGCTTAGTGGGCCCGGGGCTGCCCATGTGAGAGCAAAAAAAAAACCCGACAGCGGTTTGCACTATCGGGCTTTTAGAATTTAAAACCTGGCGATGTCCTACTCTCACATGGGGAGACCCCACACTACCATTGGCGCTAAACGTTTTCACTTCTGAGTTCGGGATGGGATCAGGTGGTACCCGTTCGCTATTGTCACCAGGAAACCGGTTTTTAGACACATTGTTAAAACGCTTTGCCGAAGCAAAACTTAATATGTCCAAAGAAATCTTTGGCGTATTCACAACACAAGCTTATAAAGCTCGATTTTCTCTTAGCCCAAATATTTGGGTAATATATGGTTAAGCCGCACGGTCAATTAGTACTGGTTAGCTCCATGCATTGCTGCACTTCCACACCCAGCCTATCAACGT